>NC_012115.1:1245000-1517500 GCF_000021725.1 Nautilia profundicola AmH | reverse complement strand
AACAGTAACAGCATCAATCGGTGCAACTTCATCTGATAAAATCGGTAATACAAGATTTGAAACTGGTGCAGTAATTACTGCAGCTTCAAATGTAAGCTTAACTTTCAAATCAGTAGACGGTGTACATGATGTTTCACTTGAAAGTGTTGTTGTTTCTACAAGTGCAGGAACAGGTATCGGAGTTTTAGCAGAAGTAATTAATAAAAACTCTGACAAAACTGGAGTTAAAGCAACATGGCAAGTATTACAAACTGGTAGTTCTGCTATTAGTGGCGGAGATGTAAAAGGTTTAGTAATTAACGGTGTTACTATTGGTGATGTTTTAGATGTAAAAGCAAATGACAGTGACGGTAAACTTGTAGCTGCAATTAATGCGGTAAAAGATCAAACAGGTGTAGAAGCATATGTAGATGAAAGAGGTAATCTAAACTTAAGAAGTTTAGACGGTAGAGGTATTTCTGTAGATGTAGCAAGTGGTGCTGCAAATATCGGTATTACTTCTCATGTTGAAAACTACGGAAGACTTACACTTACAAGACTTGATGCAAGAGATATAATTGTATCAGGAACAGGTGCAGGACTTAGTGCAAGTGCTGAAGCTACAATTAACTTAAGAGCTATTAAAGGTAACTTTACAGCAGATCAGGCAAGTGCAATCGGTGCATTCGCAAATAGTTTAGTAGCTAACTTCGGTCAAAAAATCGGAGCTGGTGTTACATCATTAAGAGGTGCTATGGCTGTTATGGATATTGCTGATAGTGCTGCAAAACTTCTTGACAAAATTAGAGGTGATATCGGTTCAGTACAAAATCAGTTAGTAAGTACAATTAACAATATTTCAGTAACACAGGTAAACGTAAAAGCTGCAGAATCACAAATCAGAGATGTAGACTTTGCACAAGAGACTGCGAATTTCCAAAAATACAATCTTCTTGCACAATCAGGAAGTTACGCATTATCTCAAGCAAATGCAGTACAACAAAATGTAATGAGATTGTTACAATAATAATCTCTTCTTCTCCCTTTTGGGAGTATATTGAAAGTTTAAAAGGGAAATTAAATACAAAATTTATGATTATAGTATCATGTTGTAGATGGTGACAGACACTTATAGGGTTTTTTTAAATAATATTAACTTACTTTTTGTACTTATTAAATACCTAATTATTTTTGGAACATAATTTGCTACTCCTTTGAAAAATAAAGGAGTATACAAATGGGATTTAGGATAAATACTAATGTGGCAGCATTAAATGCACATGCTGCTGGTGTAGCAAATAATAGAAATTTAAGCAGTTCACTTGAGAAACTTTCAACTGGACTTAGAATTAATAAAGCGGCAGATGATGCTTCTGGTCTTCAAATTGCAGATGCATTAAGAGATCAGGCAGATTCACTTGGTCAAGCTATCAGAAACGCTAATGATGCAATTGGACTTTTTCAGATTGCAGATAAAGCAATGGATGAGCAAGTAAAAATTCTTAATACAATTAAAGTAAAAGCTACTCAGGCTGCACAGGATGGACAAAGTGCGGATTCAAGAAAAGCTCTACAAGAAGATATTGTTAGACTTATGGAAGAACTTGACAATATCGCAGGTACTACAAGTTATAACGGTATGACATTGTTAAGTGGTCAATTTACAAACAAAGAGTTCCAAATCGGTGCTTATTCTAATGAAACCGTAAAAGCAAGTATAGGACCGACTTCATCTGATAAAATCGGATTAACAAGATTTGAAACTGGTGCAAAGATTACTGCTGCAGCTAATGTAAATCTTACATTTAAAGCAGTAGACGGTATCCATGATGTAAATATTGAAAGTGTTATTGTTTCTACAAGTGCAGGAACAGGTATCGGAGTTTTAGCAGAAGTAATTAATAAAAACTCTGATAAGATTGGTGTTAAAGCCACATGGCAAGTTCTTACTACAGGTAGCGCGGCAGTAGCAGGAGGAGATATTAAAGGTCTTACAATTAACGGTGTTACTATCGGAGATATTATTGATGTAAAAGCAAATGACAGTGATGGTAAACTTGTAGCTGCAATTAATGCGGTAAAAGATCAGACAGGTGTAGAAGCATATGTAGATGAAAGAGGTAATCTAAACCTAAGAAGTTTAGACGGTAGAGGGATAAAAATTTCTGGAACAGGAATTAATTCTATTGCAGGTTTAAGAAGTAATAAAATAGAAAACTACGGAAGACTTACACTTACAAGACTTGATGCGAGAGATATAATCATATCCGGAACGGCATCTTTAGCAGGATTTAATGGAAATGAAGCACAAACAACAATTAATCTAAGAAGTATTAAAGGTAATTTTACAGCAGATCAGGCAAGTGCAATCGGTGCATTCGCTAACTCAAACGTTCCTTATTTTGGAGATAAAATCGGAGCTGGTGTTACATCATTAAGAGGTGCTATGGCTGTTATGGATATTGCGGATGCAGCGGCACATTATTTGGATAAAATTAGGGCTGACATCGGTTCAGTACAAAATCAGTTAGTAAGTACAATTAACAATATTTCAGTAACACAGGTAAACGTAAAAGCTGCAGAATCACAAATCAGAGATGTAGACTTTGCAGAAGAGACTGCGAATTTCCAAAAATACAACGTACTTGCGCAATCAGGAAGTTACGCATTATCTCAAGCAAATGCAGTACAACAAAATGTATTAAAACTACTACAATAATAAAAGGGCTTTTTGCTCTTTTTTTATATAGTTTATTTAGTGTCTGTCGCTAAAAACTTTGATTTTGATTAATAATTTTAAAAAAAATATAAAAAGGTAATTATGAGAGGATTATTTTAAAAGACACTTAAAAAAGAAGTTTATTTAATCTTATTGAATTGAAGATTTCTTTTTTTTAGTTCTCTTTCTAAATTCTTAACCGCTCTTTTTACTACTATGATTTGTGCATTTATACTTCCTGCAAGCATAAATAACCATTCTTTATGTTGCATTATCCATTCTATTAATTTTGCTTTTTTTTCTATTTCGGTATTTGAAGGTCTTACCATTATTTTAGCAAGATCGAGTTCCTTATTTACTAAATAACTTTCAATTGTTTCACCAAAGATAAGAGAAAATCTTTCTGTTTCAATAATATCTTTAATTTTATCTATCTTATTCGAAAGTTTTAATAATTTCTCATAATCAATTTCTTCTAATTTATTTTCATCTTTTAACTTTGCAAGTTTTTCACACTCTTTTGCAACCTGTAAAAATACTTTTTCAATTTTTGATTGAACTTTTTGTCCGTAATTTACCATTGTTTCAATTTTTTTATGTGATTTTAATAAGAGTTTGTTTATTGTATTATCAGATAATGTTCTGAGTTTAATTTCTTTTTTATTTTTTGAGGTGTCAATATATTTTTCAACAACTTCAGAAAAAGGCATTTCTATTGCACCGTGAATTCTTGCCCCTCCTTCAGTAGCATTTATAGTTGTAACACCTTGCTCTTTAGCATCTTCTATATCTTTTTCAAAAAAGTTTCTAAACATATTCCATACTCTTGTTGTTTTAATTACACCATTACCTCCATATTTTGTAACATATTCATCAGTAGGTTTATGTTTAACTTGATTTGCACCAAAAACATGACCTTCACTATGTGATTTTCCGTCTTCAGAATAAGCCAAATCTTGTCCTATAAGTACTATAGTTTTATATTTCATAAAATATGCTAATTCGTAAGCCATATTAGCCGCACTCATTCCTATGCCCAAATAACCGAATTTGTCTAATTTGAAATATTTTGTATGTCTGAAAGGTCTCATAGGGAGTATTTTTTTACCTTTAGAATATTTTAAAACATCTTTGTGCTGTAAAGATGCATGTAGCATTATTATATTTTTTTGAAATTTTGGAGGAGTATTTTTAAAAAATTTAGCTGTTGCCTGTACTCTTTCTAACGATGTTACGAAATCAGGGACTATTCCGTGTTTTGCCAATATAGGCATTGAAGCGTCAATACATATTAATGTGGCATGGTTTTGTATCTTTTTTAATAAGGGAAGTTGTTTTGCAAGTGAAGGTCCTGTTGAAACTATTATAGCCACATCAGTATTTTTTTTATTTTCTAATTGAGAAAAGTATGGATTTTTAAGCATTGTAGGTATATTATTTATATGGTGTTCTATTCCTATCAATGTATCAATTGTATCGTTACCGAAATTGGTTATGGTTTGTTTTATAGCTCTTATTAAGAGTTTATTTATTTCAATAATGGTATTTGAATAAAATTTTTCATAATAATTTGAATAAATATGAAGTTCAAAAGTTTTGGCAAAAAGTTGTACATCTTTATGTGAAAAAAGTCTCATTGCTTTTGCGAATGTGAATTCCTGAGGTAAAAATATTTCAAGTTTTTCATTTAATATTTCTTCTGAAAAATCTACAATATGAAATGCTATATATAATATTTCTAAATTTGGTTCGAATACAAAAACTTTTTTTAATGAACTATTTGCAAAAAGAAGTTTTATAAATATTCCGTTACCCATTCCGAAAAAAAATAAAACAGGATATCTTTCATATTTTTCTTTAAAATGCTGCTGTTTTTTTTGAATTTCATCTAAAGGCTGTGTTTCATATATTGGGTAATTTCTTTTTTTGTCGATTATATTTAAATTTATAGGATCATTGCCTTGTTGAACAACTTCAAAATCGTTATGTGTTTTTAATGCAAAAAGTTTTGTAGCAAGTTCAGGCTTTTTTTCAAGTAGTGCTTTTATGTTTTTTTCAAAAATTTGAGACATACGTTACCTTTTTGTTTTTATATCGGTTATTTTGTTAAAATTATAACAGTTTAGATTTAGGAGAATCGATGTTTAATGGAAAAAATATTCTTATTACAGGTGGGACGGGGAGTTTTGGAAAAAAATATACTGAAATTTTATTAAAAAAATATAAACCAAATAAAATTATCATCTATAGTAGAGATGAGCTAAAACAGTATGAAATGGCTCAAAAATTTAATGATAAATGTATGAGATATTTCATAGGTGATGTAAGAGATAAAGACAGACTCAGAAAAGCTATGGAGGATGTGGATATTGTAATACATGCAGCCGCCCTTAAACACGTGCCTGTTGCTGAATATAATCCAATGGAATGTATTAAAACGAATATAAACGGTGCTCAAAATGTAATAGATAACGCAATAGACTTGGAAGTTGAAAAAATTATTGCGTTATCTACCGATAAAGCAGCCGCTCCTATTAACTTATACGGTGCTACTAAACTTGCAAGTGATAAACTTTTTATTGCTGCTAACAATCTGGTAGGTAAAAGAAAAACGAGATTTTCTGTAGTAAGGTACGGTAATGTTATAGGAAGCAGAGGAAGTGTAGTTCCGTTTTTTGCAAAACTGATCAAAGAAGGGGTGAAAGAGCTTCCTATAACACATAAAGATATGACAAGATTTTTAATTACGCTGGAAGAAGGTGTGAATTTTGTTTTAAAAAACTTTGAAAGAATGCAAGGCGGTGAAATATTTGTTCCTAAAATTCCTTCAATGAAGATAGTTGACTTGGCAAAAGCTATGTGCCCTGAGTGTAAATTTAAATATATAGGAATACGTCCTGGAGAAAAAATGCATGAAGTTATGATTACAAAAGATGACAGATGTGTCGAATTCGATGATCATTATGTAATAAAACCAACGATTAATTTTAGTTTTGATGCGGATTATTCAAGTAACAATATCGGGGAAAAAGGACAAGAACTTGAATATGGTTTTGAATATTCTTCAGGAAGTAATGATTGGTGGTTAAGTGAAGAAGAGTTTTTGAAAAAAGCGAAAGAATTTATTTAAATGGAGAATTAAATATGGAGAATTCAGAATATGGATTTATTCCATATGGGAAACAGTATGTTGATGAATGTGATAAAAAAGCTGTTTTGGAAGTGCTTGAAAGTGATTATTTAACAACGGGTCCTAAGGTTCAGGAATTTGAAGAAGCATTAGCGAATAGGCTTGGGTTTAAATATGTTGTGGTTGTAAGCAATGGCACGACAGCATTACATTTAGCAAGTAGAGTGTTATTAAATGTTGGTGACAGAGCAGTAACTACTCCGAATTCTTTTCTTTCTACTTCGAATTCTATTCTTTATGTTGGGGCTAAGCCTATATTTGTGGATATTGAAAATAACGGGCTTATAAATTTGGATTTGGTCGAAGAAAAACTAAAAAAAAATAAAAAAATAAAAGCCGTTTATTTGGTTACGTTTAGCGGACATCCTTTGGATGACGAAAAAGTTAAATATTTAAAAGATAAATACGGAGTAAAAATTCTTTACGACAATGCTCATTATTTTGGTAAAGACGGCGGGGTTTGTGATATAGCCACATATTCTTTTCATCCGGTTAAACATATTACTACCTTTGAAGGCGGGGCAGTGGCCACTAATAATGAAAAAATATATAAAAAACTGCTTCGTTTAAGAAATCATGGAATAGTAAAAGATTCTTCAATGTATCCTTGGGAATATAAGATGGTAGATTTGGGATATAATTATCGCCTTAGCGACGTTGCGTGTGCTATGGGTCTAATTCAACTCGAGAAAGTGGATATGTTTCTATCTAAAAGACGTCAAATTGCAAAATATTACCATGATAATCTGCCTGAAAAAATCAAACCTCTTTATCCTTATAATGAAAAAAGCTCATATCATCTTTTTGTGGTGAGGTATCCTTTTAAATCGTTTGATGAAAAAGCGGAGTTTTTTATAAAAATGCGTCAAAAAGGTATAGGACTTCAATACCACTACATTCCTATTAATCAACAGCCTTTTTATGTTAAAAAAGGATACTTTAAAAAATTCCCACAAATGGAAAAATATTATCTTGAAGCGTTTTCTTTGCCGATATATTACAGCTTAAGCGTAAAAGAGCAGGATTATGTTATTGATTGTATGGAGGAGTTGCTTTGAACTTATGCGTAATACCGGCAAGAGGTGGTAGTAAAAGAATACCTAAAAAAAATATAAAAGAATTTTGTGGTAAACCTTTAATTGCTTACAGTATAGAAGCGGCTAAAAAATCTGGACTTTTTGATAAAGTAGTCGTATCAACGGATGATGAGGAGATTGCAAAGGTTGCTGAAAAATACGGTGCTGAAATACTCTATCGTCCAAAAGAGCTTGCGGATGATTATACCGGAAGTGGAGAAGTGTTTAAACATGCGATAAATGAACTTAAGAAAAATAACGGATATAAATTTGCATGTATGATATATCCTACAGCTCCTTTTTTACAAGTAAACTATTTAAAAGAAGGGTACGAAAAACTAAAAAATTCAGATGCATGCGCTTCTTTTAGTGTTACAAGTTTTGAATATCCAATTCAGAGGGCTTTTAAGATAGTAAATGGCAGGTGTGAAATGTTTGATAAATCGAATTTTCACAAAAGAAGTCAGGATTTAGAAGTTGCCTATCACGATGCCGGACAGTTTTACTGGAAAAAAATTGGATGTAGAAGTGATGACGTGTTTTTCGGGAAAGATACTATTCCAATTGTTATTCCGAGATATTTGGTTCAGGATATTGATACTATTGATGATTTTATTAGAGCGGAAATAATGTATGAATATTTGGTTAAGAAAGGCTATATAAAAGGAGAATGATGAATATTGCAGTTATTTTGGCCGGGGGAGTGGGTAGCAGGTTTGGTGCGAGTTTACCGAAACAGTTTTTGAGGCTTGCAGGAAAATACATTATTGAATATACTATTGATGTTTTTGAACAAAATGATAATATTAATGAAATATGTATTGTAGCTAATGAGGAGTTTTTTGAAAAATACAAAGAAATTGTAGAAAAAAACAGATACAAAAAAGTTAAAAAAATTATTTCAGGTGGTAAAACAAGGCAGGATTCAAGCTATTCGGCAATCAAAGAATATGAAGATAATCCGGAATGCAATTTAATTTTTCATGATGCTGTAAGACCGTTTGTTTCTCATAGAATTATAAATGACACAATAAAAGCATTAGATAAATATAATGCCGTTGATGTGGCGATTCCTACAGCCGATACAATTATAGAAGTGGAAAATGATGTTATTAAATCTATACCGGAGAGGTCAAAATTAAAAAGAGGTCAGACTCCTCAGGCTTTTAAACTGGAAACTATTAAAAATGCATATGAAAAATTTTACGCTGATAAAACTGCAGGAACCTTTACGGATGATTGCGGATTAGTGAAATATTATTTGGACGAACCTATATTTGTTGTTAACGGGGAAGAAACCAATATCAAAATAACTTATCCCGCAGATCTTCTTTTTGCCGAAAAAATAATACAGCTTAAGAGTGTTGAAATAGAAAATAAAGATTTAAATTTAAAAGAGAAAGTGTTGGTAGTATTTGGCGGAAGCAGTGGAATAGGTAAAGAAATTGTTGGACTTGCTGAAAAATCAGGAGCTAAAGTATTTAGTTTTTCAAGAAGAGAAGGATATGATTTAAGAGATAAAGAATCAATTAAAACAGCATTGAATGAGGTTTTTGAAAAAGAGAAAAAAATTGATTTTATAATTAACACTGCAGGAGTATTGATAAAGAAAAATTTAAAAGATCTAAATGAGGATGAAATTGAAGAGCAGATTGATATTAATCTGAAAAGCTCTATATTAACGGCGAAATATGCTGTTAACTATTTACAAGAAGGTTCTATGATACTGTTTTTTACTTCAAGCTCTTATACAAGAGGAAGGGCGGGTTATTCTGTTTATTCTGCGACAAAAGCAGGGATTGTTAATTTAACTCAGGCTTTGGCGGAAGAATTTTTAAATGATGGAATCAGGGTTAACTGTATAAACCCGGCAAGAACATTGACTCCTATGAGGATAAAAAATTTCGGCAAAGAGCCAAAAGATACTCTTCTTGATGCGAAATATGTAGCACTCAAAAGTTTGGAGGTATTAAGCAGTGAAATTACAGGGCAAGTTATTGATATAAAAAAAGGTATGTAAGTTGTATGATAATTTTAAAAATAAAAAAGTTCTCTTAGCCCCTGCTACACCTTTGACAGTTTCATTTGCACAAAAACTGAAAAATTCAGATATTGAAGTTGTCGGTTTTTTGGATAAAAACAAAACAGGGGATAAGATTTACAGATATAACAAAATCAAAGATTTGGATTATGATTATATTTTGATTTATAACGAACAGTTTTTTTGGTCTATATATGCAGAAATAGTAAAAAATGCAAATAAAAAAAGCGTGTACCGAGTTGTAAAAAAAAGTAATGATTATGAACTTTTTGATAATAAAAGAATAAAAAAAGAGAAATTAAAAAAAATAAAAAAAGAACTTAAAATAAAACTGTTTGAAAAAATACAAAAATATTTTGCAAATATAATTGATTTATTAAAAATAAAAAGAGATTTAACAGTTGTTTTAACAAAAGACTTCATAGGGGGAAATGCGAAATATTTATATCTTTTTTTAAAAAAAGAAGGAAAGAAGGTCGAACTTATAAGCAATACTGAGCTTGCCGAAAAATTGGAAAAAAAATATGTGCCTTTTAATTCTCTAAAAAGTTATATCAAAATTGCAATTGCCAAAAATATTATAGTTGATGAGATGATATATGAGTACTTTAATAATACTACAGCAAAACAAAATAAAATCCAGCTTTGGCACGGTGTGGGAATAAAAAAGTTAAATCCTGTTAAGAATTTGAAATTTGATTATTTTATTTCCACGTCAAACTGGACTAATGAGACGAATTTTAAAAACATATTCAGTGCAGATAAATTTTTAAATTACGGATATCCTCGAAATGACCTGTTTTTCAGGGAAACGCTCAAAGATGACCTGGTTTTATGTGATGAGGGGATTTATAAGTTGAGTGAAAACAAAAAAACCATTGTTTATATGCCGACATACAGGGATATACTGGAGGATAATATTCCACCGTTGGATTTCGATTATCTGGATGAAGTGTTTGGAAAGATTGGGATTGTTTTTATTATGAAACTTCACCCTTTTGTAAAAGAACTTATACAAAGCAGATATAAAAATATAATTTTTTATCCTTCAAAACACGACATTTACCCTGTTTTAAAAAATACCGATATTTTAATTACCGATTATTCTTCGGTATTGTATGATTATTTACTCTTGGATAAACCTATTATTTCGTTTGTTTATGATAAAGAGAAGTATGTCACGACAAGAAACGGTTTTTTGTTTGATTATGATGAGTATACTCCCGCTAAACAGGTGTTTAATCAGGATGAATTAATAAAAGAAATTAATTATATTTTAGAAGGTAATGACGATTTTGGTGAAAAAAGAAAAGAAATTATGAATAAATTTTTTGATTACATAGACGGCAAAAGCTGTAAAAGAATTAAGGAAATATTGTGAGTTTTGAAAAATTTAAAGGCAAAAGAGTTTTAATAGCTCCGTATTCACCTTTAACTGAAAAATTTGCAAAGTATTTAAAAGAGAAGTTTGATATTAATAGTGAAATTTATATAGATTCGTATAAAGAAGGTGATAAATTAATTAAACCTGAGGATATAAAAAATTACGAAATTGACGCTGTTTTTATTTTTTCTCCCAATCATTTTGACGAAATATATAAAACAATTAAAAAATACGCCGATAAAAATAAAATTTATAAAATTGATTTAAATTCAAAAAAAGAATATATATACTTTACACATATAGACATATTGACAACAAAAACTAAAGATAAAATTGCACAGGTTAGGAATAAGAACAAAAAGAAGTTTTTAAAGGTTTTATCAAAGCTATTGGATTTAATAAAATACAAGCGTAAAATAAGCATTTTTATAGCGGAGGGATTTGTAGATGCGAATATAAAACATATGTATTTATATTATATAAAAAACAAAAAAGACGCGGTTCTTTTAACAGATAATGAAGAGCAGTATAAAGAACTCCTTAAATACAACCTTCCGGTTGTAAAACTTTTCAGCTGGAGAGGTTATTTGTATACGGCTTTGGCTAAGAAGATTTATCTGGATCATTTTATACTTGATTATTTGGATTATGTCTCAAACAAGCAAATAACAATTCAACTTTGGCATGGAATACCTATAAAACCCATTAGGGACAGGTCAAAATATAACTATAATTTTGTTGTTTCTACATCAAATTTTTTAAATAAAGAAGTTTTTAAAAAAGTATTTAACGCTAAAAAATATTTAAATTACGGATATCCTCGAAATGATATTTTATTAAATAAAAAAGTGAATGAATTAGATCTTATACTTAGTGATAAACAAATATATAAACAGGTTTTGGAAAATAAAAGAGATGGCAAAACAATAATAATTTATATGCCGACATTCAGGGAAAACGGATTTGAACTGTTTCCATTGAATTTTAAAAAACTAAATGAGGAAATGCAAAAAACTAATGCTGTTTTTTATGTAAAACTGCATCCTTATGTATTGGATAAATATCGAGATAGTATAAAAGAAGAAAATTATAGTAACGTAATATTTTATAATACTTCTGGTGATGTTTATCCGATTTTGAAATATGTTGATATCTTGGTAACCGATTATTCTTCAATTATGTATGATTTTTTACTGCTTAACAGGCCGATGATATTTTTTAATTACGATTTTGAAGAGTATGTAGAAGCAAGAAAGAGAGATTTAGGTGAAGATTTGTTGTTTGATTACTATAAATTTACTCCCGGGCCTAAGGTAAGGACGCAAAGCGAGCTGGTTGAAGAAATAGATAATGTAATTAGGGGAAAAGACGATTTTAAAAGTAATAGAGAAAAAATAAAAAATCTCTTTTTCGATTTTGCTGATGAAAACAGTGCAAAAAGAATTTTTAGTTTGGAGAAAGGATGAAAAAAGTATTAACATACGGAACGTTTGATATGTTTCATATAGGACATTTGAATCTGTTAAAACGTGCCAAAGCATTAGGCGATTATTTAATAGTAGGAATCTCAAACGATGAGTTTAATGAAATTAAAGGAAAAAAAACAGTTATTCCGTTTAATGAGCGAAAAGAGATAGTTTCAGCCATAAGGTATGTTGACATGGTTATAGAGGAGTATTCTTGGGAGCAAAAAATTAAAGATATTAAAAAGTATAATATTGATGTTTTTGTGATGGGAGATGACTGGAAAGGTAAGTTTGATTTTTTAAAAGAATATTGCGAAGTGATTTATTTACCAAGAACAAAAGATATTTCAACAACATTAATAAAGAACTGTTTGAAAGGATAAAATATAGTAATTTTAAGAGTCGATTTTTCTGCTAAAACGGGGTTTGGGCATTTAAAAAGGCTTGAAGCCTTTTTAGAATGGAAAATGGAAAATGGAAAATGGAAAATTGATAAAAAAGTTTTTATAGTATGTAAGGAATGTGAGCAAAAATATACTGATATTCCGATAATTAAAATAAATAACGAAAATGAGTTTTTTGATGTCGTAAGACGTTTAAAACCAAAAGAAGTGGTGGTAGATAATTATAATTTTACATATGAAGATGAAAAGAAATTTAAAGAATTATTCCCGAATATTAAACTTATCTGTTTTGATGATATGTATAAAAAACATTGTTGTGATGAAATTATTAATCATAACTTAGGTGTAAATATTAATAAATACGATGATCCTAAAAAGGTCAAGGTTATAAAGCCTCTTGTGGGGGAAAATTTTATAAAAGCAAAGAAAAAATATTATAAAAAAGAGGGAGTTTTCATAAGTTTCGGTGGGACTGATGCTAAGGGAATCGGGCTTAAGGTTTTGAAACAGTTAAAAGACTGCGGTTTAAAAGTCGACTTTTACACTACAAGTGCCAATAAACATTTGGAAAAACTTAAAAAATTCTGTTTTTTAAACAGATGGTGTAGGCTTCATATCGATGAAGATGTGGCAGTTGGGATGGCTAAGGCTAAATTCGGGGTTATAACACCGAGTACCATTGCTTATGAGGCTATTTACATGGGGCTTGGTTTTATTGCCGTGCAAGTTGCCGAAAATCAGGAAAATTTAGTAAAATATTTAAAAAGTAAAAAATATAAAGTCTTAAAAAAAAGGGATATTAATGGAAGAAAGATTAAAAAAAGTATTTGCCGAGTCTCTCGGAATAGAGGAAAAAAAGGTTACTGACGATTTAAAGTACAACACAATTGACGAATGGGACAGTGTGGCACATATGACTTTGGTTGCCGCAATTGAAGACGAGTTTGACATAATGCTTGATACGGATGATATTATAGATATGAGTTCTTTTGCAAAAGCAAAAGAGATTGTAGCTAAATACCTGGAGCAGTAATGTTAAAGGGTAAAACAGCGGTTATTACTGGAGCTTCGAGTGGAATAGGACTTGCAACGGCCCGTCTTTTTTCCAAAAACGGTGCATTTGTAATTTTGGTTTCCAAAAATTTGGAAAAACTTGAAAAAGCAACTGAAGATATTGATAGAAAAGCTCTTTTTGATACGGATTTGAGTAAATACGATGAGGTGAAAAGCCTTTTTTCCAATATCAGAAAAGTTACAAAAAATATCGATATTTTGGTTAATAACGCAGGTATTATTCATTCATCGATGTTTATGATGACGAACGATAAAACGATTAAAGAAGTGTTTGAGATTAACACTTTTTCTCAAATGTATATGGCACAGTTCGCATCAAAAATTATGCTAAGACAAAAAAACGGGTCAATAATTAACGTTAGCTCGATTATGGGAGTGGAAGGTGCAAAAGGCCATGTGGCATACAGTGCTTCCAAATCAGCACTTATCGGGTTTACAAAATCCCTGGCAAAAGAACTCGCCCCTTTTATCAGGGTAAATGCCGTAATACCGGGTGTGGTTGACACACCTTTACTTGATAATTTAGATAATGACGCAAAAGAAAAACTCTCATCTCAAATACTTCTTAAACGATTGGCAACTCCTGACGATATAGCTAAAAGTATTCTGTTTCTTGCAAGTGATATGTCAAATTATATTACGTCAACTGTATTGGAGGTGGACGGAGGATTATGTTCGATAGAAATTTAAAAAGATTCGGTACAAATACCGCATTGATTCAAAACGACATCAAAGTAACATATGAAGAGCTTGAAAAACAAATCAGTGATTTTTGTGAGTTATTGGATGACCAAAAAAGGCTTGTGGCGTTTTTTATTGAGCCTACAATTCAAAATATTATAGCTTATTTGGGCTTTTTGAGAAAAAATTATGCAGTTTTGATGATTGATAAAAATTTGAATAGTGACCTTAAAAAGAGTCTTTTAAACGAATATAAGCCTAATTTAATATACGAAAATGAAAATCTGCAGGAATTTAATACTCAAAAACTTGATATTTATAAAGAGTTGAGCCTGCTTCTTCCGACTTCAGGGTCTACCGGGTCATCAAAATATGTAAGACTTACAAAAAAAAACCTTTATGCAAATGCCGAGTCAATTACGGGCTATCTTCCGATTACACAAAACGATACGGCTGTTACCTCATTGCCTTTGCATTATTCATACGGACTTTCCGTTTTGCATACGCATCTTTTAAAAGGGGCCAAAATCGTTCTAAGCGATAAGTCCCTTATGCAAAGGGAGTTTTGGGAAGAGTTTGACAAACACGGGGTTACGAATTTTAACGGTGTGCCATATCATTACGAAATGCTTTACAGGCTTAAGTTTGATTTTAAAAAACATCCGTCCATCAGGTTTGCAACCCAGGCCGGCGGTAAACTTAATCAAAAATATGTTTTACATTTTGCAAGAAACGCAAAAGAGTCGGGTGTTGAATTTTATGTAATGTACGGGCAGACTGAGGCAACTGCAAGAATAAGTTATCTTCCTCCTCATAAAACACTTGAAAAACCGACTTCAATCGGTGTTGCAATTCCGGGAGGCAAGATAGAGTTTATAGATAACGAACTTGTTTACAGAGGTGAAAACGTAATGCTTGGCTACGCGACGTCTTATAAAGACTTAAATAAAGGCGATGAGCTTAAGGGTGTGCTGCGTACGGGTGATTTGGGATATAAAGATGAAGAAGGATACAGTTATATAACCGGAAGGGCTAAAAGATTTATAAAAATGTTCGGAAACAGAATAAATCTCGATGAATGCGAGCATTTTTTGAAATCAAAATATAAGGATGTTTACCTCGTTGGGATTGACAATCATATAACCGTATTTTCTCTGGATGACGATAAAGAGGCTTTGGAACTTTTAAAAAAGAAGTATAAATTTAACCCTAAAGCGTTAAGTTTTAAAAAAATAGATGAATTTCCGTCCAAATCCAACGGAAAAATCGATTACCAAAAACTTATAAAGATTGCATATGATGAGTAATATTTATGATTTAAACCCTTATAGTCTGGAAAAAAAGCAAAAAGAGGCTTTACTTATCAGTGAGCTCAATGAGCTAACTAATTTTCATTATAAGAACTGCAATGAATATAAAAATATTCTTAATGCGTTTGGTTACAAGAAAGCCGAAAAACTTGAAGATTTTTTCCCAATGCCTGTGCTTTTATTTAAGGAATATGAATTAAAATCAAGCCAAAATATAGTAAAAACACTAACTTCTTCCGGGACTACATCCTCAAAAGTTTCAAAGATATTTTTGGACAAAGAAACGGCTGTGTTACAGACAAAAGCGTTAATTAAGATTATGCAGGATTTCCTGGGTAAAAAAAGACTTCCGATGCTTATTGTAGATACAAAATCAACCGTTTCCAACAGATACAAGTTCTCCGCACGGGCGGCAGGGATACTCGGGCTTTCAAATTTCGGAAGAAAACATACGTATGTTTTAGATGATGATATGAGGCTTAAAAAAGAGCTTTTATCGGAGTTTTTAAACACATACAAAGATGAAAAAATACTGATTTTCGGATTTACGTTTATGGTTTGGGAATATTTTTACAAACAGATAAAAGATTTGAATCTTGATTTAAGCAACGCAATACTTTTTCACAGTGGCGGATGGAAGAAACTTGAAAATATAAAAGTAAGCAATGAATTGTTTAAAAACTCATTTGCAAAATGTTGCGGATTAAAAAACATTCATAATTTTTATGGTATGGTAGAACAGGTCGGATCAATTTTTGTTGAGTGTGAAGAGGGACATCTGCATACACCGAACTTTGCTGATATTATTATCAGAGATCCGATAACCCTTAAACCGCTTCCAAAAGGCCAAAAGGGGGTAATTGAACTGTTGTCTTTAGTTCCTAAAAGCTATCCCGGACATGTGATATTAACGGAGGATGTCGGGGTGATTTTGGGTGAGGATGACTGTAAGTGCGGAAGAAAAGGAAAATATTTTAAAGTATTAGGGAGACTTAAAAAAGCCGAACAAAGGGGATGCAGTGATACTTTCGGAAATTGAGTTTGTAATTCCAAAAGGAGTTAAGTTTAATGAAATTAACACAGGTGAATTTTTAAATCCTTTTGATAATGAAGTTTTGGGGTTTTTGGATTCTCTTTCCAAGGAACTTTTGAAATTGAAAGAATATAATGAACTTGTAGCCCTCGGGTTTTGGCTTAGAAAATCAAATATTGAAAAGATGAAAAAAGATTTTTTCAAAAAGTATGAAAACAATATTGTTCTGCCCCGTGGAGTTGCGTTTCATATCGCACCGAGTAACGTGGATACAATTTTTGTGTATTCTTTTGTTTTGTCTATGCTTGTCGGGAATGTGAATATTTTAAGAATAGGTCAAAAAACAAATGAGCAGATTTTGACTCTTATAAAAAAAATTGAAGAAGTCTTAAACAAATATCCAAAACTTAAAAACAAGCTCTATATCGCAAGATACGGATACGAAGAAGAGATAAACGAATTTTTTTCTTCGATATGTGACTTGAGGATAATATGGGGAGGAGATGAAACAGTTAATACAATTAGAAAAATCCCTCTAAAACCAACCGCTTTGGAGTTAACATTTGCCGATAAATTTTCCTTTGCACTTTTAGATTTGAACAATATAGAATTAAATGAGCAGTTTTTTGAAAAATTATACAGGGACAGTTTTACTTTTCTTCAACAGGCGTGTTCTTCCGTTAGGGCAATATGTTTTTTACCGGTTGATAAAGATAAGAAAAAAGAGTTTTGGCAAAAATTTGAAGAGTTTATACAAAGAAAAAATCCACGGTTGGAAGATAAAGAGGGAATAACGCGTTTTAATGCGGTGGTATCTATGGCTATTGAAGAAAAAATTAAAGTATACCACTCAAAATTTCTGTATGTGGTAAAAGTCGGTTCATTAGATGTGATAGATAGAGTTAAACATCCGGGGCTCGGTGTTTTTTATGATATTGATATTGATTCGATTGAAGAACTGCTAAAATTCAGTACAAAAAAAGAACAAACACTTTCACTTGCCGGTATAAAAAAAGAAGAACTTGTAAAAGCTATAAAAAACGTTAAACCAAAAGGCTTTGACAGATATGTAAACGTCGGAGATGCAATGAATTTCTCAGAAGTCTGGGACGGTTTTGATCTGTTGAGTTCTTTAAGCAGGATTATTGATGTGGATATTTAAAGATTACAGGCTTATGAATATTGATGAGCATAAAAAAATTCTTGAAATAAGAAACTCTGAATTTGTAAGAAATTCCTCATCAGATAATAAACTTATAACCATTGAAGAACATTTGAAATGGGTACAAAATATGGATAAAAGCAGGTGTTATATGGCTTTGTTTGTAAAGGGTAATATTGAAGGCGGGGTTAATTTCACTTTTTATGATAAAACCGTAAAAAACTGGGGAATATTTTTTTCTAAAACAACAATGCCTCTTGTTTCGGTTGCGGCGGTGTATCTTTTTATAGATTATATGTTTGAAAGGTTTGATGTTTTGAATTCCGAAGTACTTAAAGAAAATAAAAGGGCTTTGGAGTTTAACCGTTATTTCGGAGTGGAAGTGGTGGATGAAGATGAAAAATTTTATAAAATGAAACTTACAAAAGAGAAATGGAAAAATATAAAAAAGAATTTGGATATTTACAAAAGGGCTCAAAAAATCAAATATCAGTTTTTATGTGAAGGAATATAATGCAAATAGGAAATTTTGACACTTCAAAAAAAGTTTTTATAATAGCGGAGCTTTCCGCAAATCATGCAGGCAGTCTTAAAACTGCAAAAGATACGGTATACGCCGCAAAAGAATCCGGGGCTGATGCGATAAAACTTCAAACTTACACACCGGAGTGGATGACTTTAAAAATAGACAGGGATGAATTTAAAGCTGGGGATTTGTGGAAAGATGAGTATTTATACGATTTGTATCAAAAAGCGATGACACCTCTTGAATGGCATAAAGAACTTTTTGATTACGCAAGGAGCTTGGAACTTGAAGTTTTCAGTTCACCATTTAGCAAGGAAGCCGTGGATTTTTTAGAACAGTTTGAACCTCCTGCATATAAAATAGCTTCTTTTGAGATTACGGATTATGATTTGATAGATTACGCCGCAAGTAAAGGCAGGCCGATGATAATCTCAACCGGGGTGGCAACACTTCAGGAAATTCAGGATGTGGCTGATATATGTAAGAAAAGAGGTGTTGAATTGGCTCTTTTAAAGTGTACTTCCGCATATCCCACGCCAAGAAGTGAAGTGAATTTAAAAACAATTCCGGCTATTAAAGAGATATTTAATGTAGAAGTTGGTTTTTCGGATCATACGCTAGGAATTTCCGCTCCCGTAGCGGCTGCAGCAATGGGGGCAAGGATTATTGAAAAGCATTTTATACTTGATAAAAATTTAAATTCTCCCGATAAGGATTTCAGCTTAACACCTGATGAGTTTAAAGAAATGGTTATGGCTGTTAGAGAAACGGAAGAGATGATGGGGGAAGTTAATTTCAAACCTAAAAGCGGGCGTCAGTTTGCAAGAAGTCTGTATGTGGTAAAAGACATCGAAAAAGGTGAAACGTTTAGTGAAGAAAATATAAAATCAATACGTCCGGGATACGGACTTCATCCTAAATATTTACCTGAGATATTAGGTAAAAAAGCGTGTAAGGATTTGAAAAAAGGCGACAGGTTAAGGTGGGAAGACATAACGGATTAAGCGGTATTGAAAAAATCTGTTTATTTGATATTATTCCAAAAAAAATCTAAAAAGGATAAAATTTGTTTGATTTTTTTACAAAGGGGAGAAAGTTAAAGCTCGGGGAAGAAAAAAGGGAACCAAGAGCGGATGCGTTTCCTACGTATGAACTGTTAAAAGAAGTGACTATTATCGATATAAGAGATGAAGAAGAAGTAGAAGAATACGGTAAAATGCCAAATTCAATACACATACCATTTCATTCAGGTTTTACTGAAGAATTAATGAAATTGGACAAAAATACAAAATACGGAATAATGGATTTAAGGGGAGTTTATATCCAAGAGGCACTTGAAATAGCAAAAAAAGTCGGTCTTAATGCTGTTGAGCTTAGAGGAGGATTTTTTTATCTGACTGAAGTTATGAATCTTAAACCTATTAAGGAGGAGAAATGAAAGTATACGGAATAAAAACATGCGGAAGTGTAAAAAAAGCACTTAAGTTTTTTAATGAAAACGGAATAGAATATGAATTTCACGATTTAAAAAAAGAGCCGGTAGGGTGTGATAAGATAGACGAGTGGATAAAAAAGGCGGGAATAGACGTACTGTTTAACAACAGAGGTACAAAATACAGAACCTTAAAACTAAAAGAGCTCAATCTTGACGAAAACGGAAAGAGAGAGTGGCTTTGTAAGGAGAATCTACTTATAAAAAGGCCTGTGATAGAGCTTGATAACGGGAAAGTTGTTGTAGGATTCGATGAAGATAGATATAAGGAAATTTTTGCATGAATGCAGCCGTTTTAGCAAGCAGCATAGGTATCGGGGCATTAATTGGGTATGTAACCAACTATGTTGCCATAAAACTTCTTTTCAGACCTTATAAGCCTTTAAAAATAGGCGGTTTTACTGTTTTTCCCCAGGGAGTGATTCCAAGAGAAAAAGAAGCTCTGGCAAGAAAAGTCGGGGAAGTTGTAAGGGATTACATACTAAGTGAAGATGAGATTAAAAAAATAATTTCTCAAAAAGAAGTAAAAGAAGAAATCGTTAATTTTATCGATGCGAAAATTGAAAAGATTTTGGATAAAAAAGTAACTGAATTTATGGAAAAAGAGGAAATTGTTGAAAAAATCTCATCTTTTATAGAAAAGTTTGTAGCAGAAAAGTTTCCAATGTTTGCAAGTTTTGTAAGCGGAAATATGATAAAGTCTGTTTTTGATAGTGTGGATTTTGATGTGAAGGTGAGTGACATATTAAACTCAGACAAAACAAAAGACATTATCAAAAACGAAATAGTTTCGTTTCTCGAAGATGAGGTTCCTAAAATTTTTATAAAAGCCAATATTGATAAAATCGTAGAGGAGAGAGTTTCAAATTTCGATGAAAAAACACTTGAAGATATGCTTTTTTCACTAATGAAAAAACATTTCAGTTTTATAAATTTTGCAGGTGCGGCACTTGGTGCGATAATAGGATTTGTCCAGTATTTCGTTGTTACCAATATGTAATAATTAAAAGTCATAATTCCCTTAAAAAGGGAGTTATGCAGATCTTTTGTTTTAATAAGTGTCAGGCACCAATAGTTAGGGTGGAGATGAGGAAAAGATAGGAAAAAAAAGATGTTAAATGTAAAATTGGGCAATGGAAAATGAGGGTGAAAAGATCTAACGTATAGAAATGGAGCCAGACACTAATATTGTGTGACGGTTGTATAAGTATAATTTGATTATATACACTGCTCATAAAAGTATTTAGTAAAGAAGTATAGGTTTTATTGATTTGTGTGTTTAAAGAAAAATATTGTTTTAAGATAAAGATTTGTATTTAATTTAGAAAGTGGTAAGTGAAATTTTGAAATAAAAAAAGAAAAAGAAAAATTACTGAAGCGTTAAGCTTAGCATTTTTCTAACGTAGTCTTCAGGCATTTCATGGAAGTATAGGTATTTGTAAACTTTATCTTCTTTTCCTGCAAGTTTTTTCTCTACAATTTCAAGGTATTCTTCTTTAGTAGGAATTCTTCCAAGCATTGCAGTTACAGCTGCAAGCTCTGCACTTCCAAGGTAAACTTTTGCACCTTTACCAAGTCTGTTGTCGAAGTTTCTTGTTGATGTTGAAAATACGTTTGCGTTGTCCGCAACTCTTGCCTGGTTACCCATACATAATGAACATCCAGGGATTTCGATTCTTGCACCCGCCTGACCAAAGATTGAGTAATATCCTTCTTCAGTAAGCTGTTCTTTATCCATTTTTGTAGGAGGTGCGATCCAAAGTCTTGTAGGCACCTGACCTTCACCTTGCAGGATTTCACCTGCAGCTCTGTAGTGACCGATGTTTGTCATACAGCTTCCGATAAATACTTCGTCGATTTTGTGAGGTCTGTTGCTGTCTGCAAGTACTTCAGAAATTGTTGCAACGTCATCAGGATCGTTCGGACATGCAACGATAGGTTCAGTAATTTCATTTAGGTCGATTTCGATAACAGCTGCATATTCAGCGTCTTTATCTGCTCTTAGAAGAGTAGGGTTATCTAACCACTCTTTCATTTTATCGATTCTTCTTTGGATTGTTCTTTTATCTTCATATCCCGCTTCAATCATAGCTTCAAGAAGTTTGATGTTTGATTTTAGGTACTCAGCAACCTGATCTTCACTTACGTCTACCGTACATGCAGCCGCACTTCTTTCAGCTGAAGCGTCGGCAAGTTCGAATGCCTGCTCGATTGTAAGGTTTCTGATAATATCACCTTCGATTTCAAGGATTCTACCGTTAAATACGTTCTTTTTGTTTTTCTTTTCAACTGTTAGTAGTCCTTCTTTTATTGCAAAGTATGGGATTGCGTTTACAAGGTCTCTTAGAGTGATACCAGGCTGAAGCTCACCTTTGAATCTAACAAGTACACTCTCAGGTACGTTTAGAGGCATACTTCCTGTAACCGCTGCAAAAGCAACAAGTCCAGACCCAGCCGGGAATGAAATACCCATAGGGAATCTTGTATGTGAATCTCCACCTGTACCGAGTGTATCAGGCAGGATCATTCTGTTAAGCCATGAGTGGATAACACCGTCACCAGGTCTTAGTGCAACACCGCCTCTGCTTGTAATAAACGCAGGAAGAGTGTGGTGCAGTTTGATATCCGCAGGTTTTGGATATGCAGCTGTGTGACAGAAACTCTGCATTACAAGGTCTGCATTAAATCCAAGTGCCGCAAGTTCTTTGATTTCGTCTCTTGTCATCGCACCTGTAGTATCCTGGCTACCTACTGTTGCACATGTAGGCTCAACGTACATACCTGGTCTAACGCCTTCCATTCCGCATGCTTTACCGATGATTTTTTGAGCAAGCGTATAACCCACACCTTTTTTGTCTTCCGGCTGTTCAGGTTTTGTGAAAATATCTGTATCAGGATTTAAGCCAAGAGATTCTCTTGCTTTTTTAGTTAGGTTTTTACCGATAATTAGCGGAACCCTACCACCTGCTTGTACTTCATCCGGAAGTGTGTTTGGCTTAAGTTTAAATTCACTAACAACTTCACCGTTTTTAAGGATTTTACCTTCATATGGTCTGATTTCGATAACATCGCCTGTTTCAAGATTTTCAACAGGTGCTTCGATTGGAAGTGCTCCCGCGTCTTCACATGTATTGAAGAAAATAGGCGCGATAACACCGCCGATTACGATACCGCCTCTTTTTTTGTTCGGAACATAAGGGATTTCTTCACCGATGTGCCAGATTACAGAGTTTGCCGCTGATTTTCTTGAACTACCGGTACCCACAACGTCACCTACGAACGCTACAGGGTGACCTGTTTTTTTAAGCTCTTCAATAGTTTCAAGTGCGTTTGGCATTTTTGCTTTTAACATAGATAGTGCATGCAAAGGAATGTCACTTCTTGTAAATGCTTCACTTGCCGGTGAAAGGTCGTCTGTGTTTGTCTCACCCGGAACTTTGAAAACTACCGCTTTAATACTTTCAGGAAGTTTAGGTTTAGTAGTAAACCATTCAGCGTTTGCCCAGCTTTCAAGCACTTCTTTTGCGTATTTGTTTCCGGCTTTAGCCAAATCTTCAACATCATGGAATGCGTCGTAAACAAGTAGAGTGTTTTTAAGCTGGTTTGCAGCTTCCTGTGCCACTTCTTCATCTTCGTGGCTCAGTGCGTCGATTAGAGGTTTTACGTTGTAACCTCCAAGCATTGTACCAAGGATCTCAACAGCTCTTTTTTTAGAAATTGCAGGAGAGCTTGTTTTACCTTGAACGATGTCGTTTAAAAATGCAGCTTTTACATATGCCGCGTCGTCAACACCAGGGTTGATGTGGTTTAGGAAAAGATCCATTAAGTATTCTTCTTCAACAATAGGAACTTTTTTAAGAAGTTCAACAAGCTCAGCAGTCTGCTCAGCAGTTAGAGGTAATGGAGGAATTCCAAGTTTTGCTCTTTCTTCAGTGTGTTTTTTGTATTCTTCAATGAAACTCATGAGAATCCTTTTTTGTTTGAATTATAACTCTTATTTTTACAAATAGTTACATTTTAAAAATATATATTTAAACATATGTGTGAAAAAGTAACATAAATATTCAATAAATAAGGAAAAAATAAGTGATAAATCATCGAATATTCCTACATAATATCGTAACTTGTTTTGATATAATTACATTAAAAAGGGAATTTGTGGATTTTAAAAAAATAGCAAGAGAAGTACTTGAAATAGAGGCAAACGAGCTTTTAAACGCAAGTGTTGAAGGTATTGAAAAAGCTGTTGAAATAGCTTATAACACCAAAGGTAAGTTAATTGTAACAGGAGTAGGAAAATCTGGGCTAATTGGCTCTAAAATCGCTGCAACATTGGCAAGTACCGGGACTCCCAGTTTCTTTTTACATCCTACTGAGGCTTTACATGGAGATCTTGGAATGATTACGAAAGACGACAGTGTTTTGGCTATTAGTTACTCTGGAGAGAGTGAAGAGCTTATTAAAATTCTTCCTCATATTAAAAGATTCGAAGTTCCTTTAATAGCCATGACAGGGAAAATGAATTCAACTCTTGCGAGATATGCGGATGTGGTTTTAAACATTCATGTTAATAAAGAAGCCTGTCCGCTAAATATAGCTCCTACAAGTTCGACGACACTTACTCTTGCTATGGGGGATGCATTGGCCGTATGCCTTATGAAAAAAAGGAATTTTACAAAAGAAGATTTTGCTTCGTTTCATCCCGGAGGAAGTCTTGGGAAAAAACTGTTTGTAAAAGTAAAAGATCTTATGAAAAGAGAGTTCCCTGTAGCTGATGAAGATGATACGCTTCAAGAAGCGATTATTAAAATGACTGAAGGTAAGCTTGGACACGTATTGTTTTTGGATAATAAGAGAGTAAAAGCAATTCTCAGTGACGGGGATTTAAGAAGAGCAATGATGAGTGATAAATTCGACTTAAAAGCAAAAGCGATAGATTTTGCAACTATTGATCCTAAAACGATATCTAAAGAAGTGCTTGCTGCAGATGCACTTAAGTTTATGGAAGACAATAAGATACAGTTTCTGCCTGTAACGGACGAAAACGGCAATATTGCCGGTGTTATACATATCCATAACTTGGTGGAAGCGGGAATTAAGTAATAAGTGGTGAAGTGGGTAAGTTGTGAAGTGGTGAAGAGAAAAAAAAGGGGATAAAGGGATGGAGAAAAATTTATGTATAGAAATAAAGGAAAAAAGTGAGATTAAATAAATTTATAAGTCATCATACGACTTATTCAAGAAGAGAAGCTGACAAGCTTATATTTGACGGGCGTGTTAAAGTTAACGGACGTGTTATAAAAGAACCCGGTTTCGAAGTGGAAGAGGGTGATAAAGTTGCCGTAAACGGAAAACCTGTTAAAAAAAGTACGAAATATACTTGTATTGTATATAACAAGCCAAGAGGTGAGCTTGTAACCAAAAAAGATGACAGAGGAAGAAAAACAATATATGATTCCCTGCCTAAAAAATACAGACATTTTATACCGGTAGGAAGACTTGATTTTAACAGTGAAGGACTGTTGATTTTAACAGATTCGCCAAAAGTTGCCCATGCGCTTATGAATTCTGATCTTCCGAGAGTATATAAACTTAAAATCAAGGGTGAAATAACCGATAAAATGATTGAAGCTATGCAAAACGGCGTTGAGGTAGGAGATGCGGGGGCGCATGAAGAAAATGAAATTAAAAAAATGGTTTTAAAACCGTTTTTAAGTGCTCAGATTATTAAAAACACTCCGAAATATTCAACACTTAAAGTAGCAATCGGAGAAGGTAAAAATAGAGAGCTTAGAAGATTTTTTGCAAATTTCGGAAGTGAAGTTGTGGATTTAAAAAGACTTTCTTACGGATGGGTTAGTTTAAATGCGTTGCCAACCGGTAAAACCAGATATTTTGATAAAAAAGAGTATAAATTATTAAAAGAATTTTTACACAAAGAAGCTGAAAGAAAAAAATAATATTTACTAAAAAGGAGAAGGTATGCAAAAGCTTAAATTCAAAACCAATTACAAATCGGAAGTAATAGATATTACTAACGAAATAAAAGAGGCTGTTATAAAAAGCGGGGTGAAAGATGGAATTGTAACAGTATTTTGTCCTCACTCCACCGCAAGTGTAATTATTTTTGAAAAGAGTGACGCTACTCTTAGAAGAGACTTATTAGGAATGTTAAAAGATATCGTACCATACAGGGATTATTCTCATTCGAATGCGAGAGCTCATCTTAAAGCCGCATTTTTAAGAAGCAATCTTACATTAATAGTGGAAAATGCTAATGTGGTTCTTGGTGACTGGCAGGGCATATTTTTAGTGGAGTTTGACGGACCGAGAGAAAGAAATGTGATTATTAAGGCAATTAATGGTTAGTCCCGTTTTAATTGTTATTGTATTATTGTTTATTGCGTTAAGTTTTAATATACCTTTTGCAAGGTATAAAATACCTCCTATTATAGGCTATATATTTACTGGTGTGATTGTCAGCAATATATTTGATATCGATAAACATACAATTGAGCTTATAGCTGAAATGGGAATTGTATTTTTAATGTTTATGATAGGGCTTGAGTTTTCTCCCGAAAAACTAAAATCAATGAAAAAAGAGGTTTTCGGTTTCGGTATTGCAGAAATGGTTCTTGTAAGCGGTTTTTTCGGACTGTTTTTCTGGTTGGCTTTAGGTCTTGATGTTAGAATAGCATTTATTATAGGTGCGGCTATAGCACTTAGTTCTACCGCTATCGTTTTAAAGCTTTTAAATGAAAATAGAGAAATTTCAAAACCATACGGACGTATATCGCTTGGAATTTTACTTTTTCAAGATATTGCGGTGATTCCAATACTTATTGCAATTTCGATTATTGTAAACAAAGATGCAAATTTAACACAGCTTATTTTAAAAACATTAGGCGGTTTTGCCGCTTTAGGGGCTTTTATATGGATATACGGTAAATATATTGCGCCGTTTGTTATTTCGCATGCCACAAAAACGAAATCGGATGAAATTTTTATAGCAACAGTACTTCTTGTTGTATTGACCGCGGCGGAAATTGCACATTTTTTCGGGCTTAGCTATTCGCTTGGTGCGTTTCTTGCGGGGATGATTCTTAGTGAAACGAAGTACAAATATCAGATTGAAGCGGATTTGGTACCGTTTAGGGATATATTACTTGGGGTGTTTTTTATTTCTGTAGGATTAATGGTGGATTTGCATTTTGTAATTAATAATATTTTTACAATTCTTTTAATGACTGTGGCGTTTATGTTTGCAAAAGCCGGGGTAATATATCTGATGCTTAAATACTTTGTAAAACACAATCGTATTGCTATTAAAACCGCATTTACGCTTTCACAAATAGGTGAATTCGCTTTTGTAATATTCGCCTTAATGAGTAAACATAATCTTGTTGAATCGGATTTGTTGCAAAAACTTGTAGTTGCTACCGTGATTTCGATGGTTTTAACACCGTTTATTGTAAGATATATTTACAAAATTGCAGATATTTTTGATAAAGATATACAGGACTTTGAGGAATTTATGTTAAAACCCGCTAAAACAGCTGGGCATATTATTTTAATAGGATATGACAAAATTGGTCAAAGGGTTGCAAAAAAGCTTACAAATGCGGGTATACCGTATGTAGCTATTGATAAACAGATAGAAGAGGTAAAAAAAGGTCTTAAAAACGGTGATAATGTAATATTCGGAAACGCAGCGAATAAAAAAGTTCTGGAGAGTTTGAATATTGAAGACGCGAGTGCGGTTATCATAACTACACAAAATGAAGATCATACGCATATGATTGTTGAAAATATCTTAGATATCAATCCTAATTTGAATATAATTGTTTTAACGGATTCCGATGTTGAAAAAGAGTTTTATTCGAACCACAACGTGTATGTTATTGATAAAAGTAAAGAACTTGCACAAAAACTTATAGATTTATCATTAAAATGTGATTTAAAGGAGAATTGATGATTAAAAAAGCTTTATTTCCGGCTGCGGGGTACGGTACGAGATTTTTACCGGCTACAAAATCGGTACCAAAAGAGATGTTACCTGTGGTAAACAAACCTCTAATTCATTACGGAATAATGGAATGTATGAATGCCGGTATAAATGAAATAGGGTTTGTAACAGGAAGAAACAAAAGAGCTATTGAAGATTATTTGGATTTTTCACCCGAGCTTGAAGAGAAAATAAAAGACTCGAGTAAAGCGAAACTTTTACACGAAACTAATGAAATGATAAACAAATGCACATTTACATACGTAAGACAAAAAGAGATGTTAGGACTTGGGCACGCGGTGCTTACAGGGGAACCTTTAATAGGGGATAATCCTTTTGCGGTGGTGCTTGCGGATGATTTATGTGAAGGCGATGTATTAACCCAAATGGTGAAACTATATAACAAATTCAAATGTACAATCGTAGCAATAGAAGAAGTACCGAAAGAAGAGGTGAATAAATACGGAGTAATAGCCGGAAGAGAGATAGAAGAAGGTGTGTATATGGTGGATGATATGGTTGAAAAACCGGATGTGGATAAAGCACCGAGTAATTTAGCGATAATAGGAAGATATATACTTACACCTGATATTTTTGATCTGTTAAAAATCACTAAACCAGGACGAGGAGGGGAAATACAGCTTACAGACGCTCTTTTAAAACAGGCAAAAGAAGGAATGGTAATAGCGTATAAATTCAAAGGTAAAAGATTTGACTGCGGAAGTGTAAAAGGGTTTATTGAGGCAACTAATTATTTTTATGAGAAGGAATTTAAATAATGTGCGGTATTGTTGGATGTATCGGTATCGAAAAACCTCAAAAATACTTAATAGAAGGGTTAAAAGAACTCGAATACAGAGGATACGACAGTGCCGGTATTGCTATTATAGACAATAAAGAAATAAAAGTAATAAAAGCAGTAGGAAAGCTGAAAAACCTTGAAAGAAAGCTTGATCAGGTTAAATTTGAAAATCCTAAACTCGGAATAGGACACACAAGGTGGGCGACACACGGAAAACCTACGGAAATAAACGCTCATCCCCATACCGGACAGTTCAGCGCTGTGGTTCATAATGGAATTATTGAAAACTATCAGGAAATTAAAAAGTTTTTAGAGGAAAAAAACATAAATTTCGTGTCCCAAACCGATACGGAAGTAATTGTAAAACTGTTTGAATATTTTTGTAACGGAGATCCTTTTGAGGCGTTTAAAAAAACAATTGAAAAAATAGACGGCGCTTACGCGATACTACTTATTACCAAAAAAGAGCCTGATAAAATTTTTTTTGCGAAAAAAGGTTCTCCTCTAATAGTTGCCAAAAACTCTAAAGGTATCTATTTTGCATCTTCAGACGCACCTTTAATAGGGTACGCGAAGCAGGCTCATTATTTAGAAGACGGAGAATATGGGTACGTTACTGAAAATGAAATTCATATATTTCAAAAAAATTTAATGATATCTCCTGAATTTAAAGATTTGCCTACCGATAAAGAGTCTGCAAAAAAAGGCGGATTCAGATTTTATATGGAAAAAGAGATATATGAGCAGTTTGATATTTTAAAAGAAACTATACTTGGCAGAAACACCGAAGACGGTATTAAATTCGACGAAGTGGATAAAAGTTTTTTTAATGGAATCAACAATATTATAATAAGTGCATGCGGGACAAGCTATCATGCGGGACTTGTAGGAAAGTATCTGATAGAGAGGAATGCGAAAATAAGAGTTGATGTAGAGGTTGCAAGTGAACTGAGATACAGAAACCCACTTCTTACAAAAGATACTCTTTTTATAGTTATTTCTCAGTCAGGTGAAACGGCTGACACCCTTGAAACTCTTAAAATGGCAAAGGAAGCCGGGCTTAAAACATTGGCGCTTTGTAATGTGGATAATTCTTCTATTGTAAGAGTGGCTGATAAAACAATATTGCTCAGAGCCGGAATAGAAAAAGGAGTGGCGTCTACCAAAGCGTTTGCAACACAGGTTATGACATTATGGATGCTTAGTAATTATTTGGGCGATATAAATGAGTATGAAGCTATAAATTCCGCTATCGAAGCTACTAAAGTTGATACCGCATTACATGAAAAGATAAAAAGACTTTCAAAAAGATACCTGCATGGACACGGGTTTTTCTTTATAGGAAGGGATATATTTTTCCCGTTAGCACTCGAAGGTGCACTTAAACTTAAAGAAATAAGCTATATTCATGCTGAAGGATATCCGGCGGGAGAGATGAAGCACGGTCCTATTGCATTGGCTGACCCTGAACTTTTTGTTGTTGCACTTTTAAGTAAGAACATACTGTATGAAAAAACAAAATCCAATATTGAAGAATTAGTCGCAAGAGATGCTACAGTCCTAACAATATCAAGTGAATTTATAGAAATGACTGACGATTTTGTTAAAATTAAAAATAGTAATCATCCTATGATAGAGTTTTTTGAAATGATGGTAATAACACAGCTTTTAGCATTAGAAGTAGCTGTAAGAATGGGCAATGATGTGGATATGCCAAGGAATTTGGCAAAATCCGTAACAGTTGAGTAAAGGCTTTAATTGAAAAAAATTAAAAATGAGATGATAAAATCTTTTATCTTCTCAGGAGTAGGACTGATTTTTTTATTGTTTGTTTTATATAAAGCAATAACATCTTTTATTCTTGAACAAGAAGTTCAAAAAGCCAGACTTCTTACGCATACATTAGTTTATACAAGAGAATATTTAGCAAAAGTCGCTCCGTATGTAGAAATAGAAGATAAAAAATTTCATCCGTTTTCTTTAACACCGGCATATGCTGTAGGCAGAATAGCGCTTTTAATAGAAAAAAATGAAAAAATATATGTTAGGCAAACTTCAGATAAATATAGAAATCCTAATAATAAACCAAACGAATACGAGCTGTTGGCAATTGATTATTTTAGAACCCATCCAAAAGCCAAAGAATTCTTTCAAATTCATAGAGGTCATAAAACTATCGGTTATGAGCATCTTTTTTATGCATATCCCTTAAAAATTGAAAAAAGCTGCCTTAGGTGTCATGGTCCTAAAAATACAATACCTAAACCTTTATTGCAAAAGATTGAAAAATTATACGGGGACAGGGCATTTGGATATAAATTAGGCGAAATAAGGGGAATAATTTCTGTAAAAATTCCTTTTAATGAAATTAAACATAAAGTTGATTTGTTGTTTATCAAGCTGTCGATACTTTTACTGTTTTTATATTTATTGGGTGTAATTTTATTTATGAGAATTAATAACCTTATTTTTAAAGACATTAAAAACATAAATAATTATTTACAGAACAATTTAGCTCAAAATATATACAGGCCTTTCAGAAAAAAACTTAATTTTTTTGAATTTGATATTATTAAAAAAGAAATAAACAAAACCGTAACTTCTTTAAAAAGTTATCAAAAGAATTTATATAAAAGCCTTTATTATAATGAGTTAACCGGGTTACCTAATAGAAAAAAATTACTTTCGTTAATGAAAAAGAATGATTACCCTATACTGCTTTTAGATATAGATTCATTTAAAGAAATAAATTATTACTATGGTGAAAAAGTAGCGGACGAAATCATTAAAAAAGTTGCCGAAAGATTGAAAGATTATAGAGTCTTTCATATTAAAATTGATGAGTTTGCGATTTTGTTAAATAAAAATATCTCCAAAGAGGAAATTTATAATTTTGCAAAAGAACTTATTAAAAAGCTTGAAGAACCTTATGAAATAGGGGATTATTCCATAGTTATTAAATTTAGAGCGGGGATTGCGTATACTCACAGAAACTTTATGAGGGCTTTATCCGCTCTTGATGCAACGAGATTTTTGAATAAAGATATAGCTTTTTGCAGTGAAGCGGAAAAGATCAGGGACTCTTATCAAGAGCATTTAATTTGGCTTAAAAAATTAAAAGTTGCAATAGAAAATAATAAAATCGTACCATTTTATCAACCGATAGTTGATAAAGAAGGGAATATTTGTAAATATGAAGCTCTTGTGAGGTTGATTGATGAAAAAAATCAAGTAATATCACCTTATTTCTTTTTGGACGTTGCCAAAAAATCAAGATTATATTTTGAAATCACAAAACAGGTAATAGATAAGACATTTAAGAAATTTAATGATTCGAAATATGAGTTTTCTATAAACCTCAGTACCCTGGATATGGAGAATGATTATATAAAAGAGTTTATTATTGATAAACTCTCAAATTTCAGTGAACCACAAAGGGTTAGTTTCGAAATTGTTGAAAGTGAAGATATTAAGAATTCAAAAAATGCATACGAATTTATTAAAGAACTAAAAAAATACGGATGTAAAATACTAATTGACGATTTTGGAAGCGGTTACGCTAATTTTGATTATTTACTGTCACTAGGGGCCGACGGATTGAAAATTGACGGTAGTCTTATTAAAAATATACTTACCGATAAAAACTCTCAAATTATTGTAAAAACCATTGTTAACTTTGCAAAAGAGGTAAAAATGCAAATAATTGCGGAGTTTGTTGAAAACAAGGAAACCTTGGAGTATTTAAAAACATTAGATATTGATTGTTTCCAAGGATATTATTTCTCAGCGCCGAAAGAAGAGATATAATTTGATATAATTCAAATAAAAAAGGATAATTTATGTTTGAAAATCTTGTAGAAAATATACAAGGATACAAAAAGCCTTTGGCATTTGGAATTGCAAGGGTGGATTTCGGTCAAGTAAATCGTGATAAGGTCTTACAAGCTACTTATCCTATAATAAATTGGAATGAAAATTTTGGAAGTGCGGCTGTATTTATAAGAAGCCTTTTTGAGAATGATATTGAAGTGGATTTTAATTCAAGCGAATTTGTTGCAGATGTAACAAAAGAATTCGTGGAAACGGCTTTGGATCTTTTCGGAAAAGATCTTGTGGAAGAAGCAGAGGGTGATAAACATAAAAATATTCAGGTACTTAAAATATTAAAAGAAATTTTTGATGATGAGGTAATGGATAATTACAGAATCTGCTTTTTATTTGAAGATGAAGCACCACAAAGCGTTGAAGCGGTGTATTTGAAACTTTATGCATTATCACAAAGAAAAGTTCCTTTAAGAAGTTTAAATTTAAATGGAGCGTTTGGTATTCTTACAAACTGCGCGTGGGTTGGTAACGTTCCGATTGAACTTGATTACTTAAGAGAAAACGAAATTGAACTTAAATTAAAAGACGCATATCCTGAAGTGGAATATGTAGATAAATTTCCAAGATTCCTATCTCATGTTATTCCGGATGATAATACAAGAATCCTTGATACTGCAAAAGTAAGAATGGGAGCTCAGCTTGCTGCCGGAACAACCGTAATGCCTGGAGCAAGCTATATCAACTTTAATGCAGGTACTGAAGGTCCTGTAATGGTAGAAGGTAGAATTTCTTCATCTGCGGTTGTTAAAGAGGGTGCAGACGTTGGTGGAGGTGCTTCTATTCTTGGAGTACTAAGCGGGACTAATGGTAATCCTATTACTATCGGAAGAAATACATTACTTGGAGCAAACAGTGTAACTGGTATTCCTTTAGGTGACGGATGTATCGTAGATGCTGGTATAGCAGTGCTTGAAGGAACTAAAATCTGGATTAGTGAAGACGAATTTAACAAAATCAAAGAAGTAAATCCTGAATGGAGTGCTGAATATAAAGAATATTTTAAAGGTCTGGAACTTGCGGGATTAAACGGCGTTCATTACAGATTTGACACTACAAAAGGAAAAATGGTAGCATTTAGAAGCAGACGTGAAGTAAAATTAAACGAAGAGCTTCACTAATTCCTTTTTTTAAGGAAAAATTTAAAAGCAAAAAATTATTTTTTTTGGTATAATTTCAAACTTAAAAATCAAAGCGCTTAAAAATTAATAAAGGAAACACAATGGCAAGAAAATGTGAAATTTGTGGTAAAGGTCCTCAATTCGGTAACAGAGTGAGCCACTCAAATAGAAAAACAAGACATAAATTCAATCCTAACATTCAAAGTGTTAGAATAGAAATTAACGGAGTTAGCAGAAAAGTAAAAATTTGTACAAGCTGTCTTAGAAGCTTGAAAAAATCTGTATAAAGCTCCCCTCTTGGGGTCATTATGAATAACGACTCTATTTTTGAAGAATTTCTAAAAAAACTCGCAAAATTCCTACATTGGCAAAGAAGCCCAAAACCTGAAGTTGATCTATCTTCTGAAATATGGGGTGAATTAAAGCCTTTCAGAACACCTGTAATACTTACAATTTTAATTATGCTGTTTGGTACATTAGGGTATATTTGGATTGATAATTTTTCCCTGCTTGATGCTATATATCAAACAGGAATTACTTTTACTACTGTTGGATTTGGAGAAATCGCTCCAATATCACCTCTTGGAAGATTATTTACGATATTTTTGATTGTAGCGGGGTTTGCCGTATTTTCATATGCTGTAGGTATACTTGTTGATGTAATTAATAAAGGCCGCTTTATAGCACTGCTTAAGGAGAATAGAATGCTTTACAAAATTGCAAGGTTAAAAAACCATATGGTTATATGTTTTCACAATGACTATACTATTGAACTAACAAGGGAACTCAGACGTGCACATATTCCTTTTGTGGTAATTGACAATAGAGAAGATTTGGAAGAAATTGCTAAAAAATATAAATATCCTTATTTTATAAATGCTGATCCGCATACAACCCTTGCAATTAAAAAAGCCTTTTTAAGCAGTGCAAGAGGCGTTATAACCCTTTCGAAAAATGTTACGGATAATATTGCAGTTGTCAGTTCCGTAAGACTTTATGAAAAAGATTTAAAAAGAAGTCCTTATTATATTTTATCTGTTGCAAATTCTGATGAAGAGATTGAAAAACTAACAAGACTCGGTGCCAATGAAGTTCTTTCACCTACGAAACTGATTGCTAAAAGGATGACGGCTGTAACGGTAGATCCGGATGTTAAAAATATACTTGAAGAGTTTGTATATTCCGTTGATACGCCATTAGACTTAGAAGAGATTACTGTAAGTAAGAAATCATGGGTGGCATATAAAAAACTGAAAGAAGTTCATTTAAGAGAGCTTTTTAATGTTACAGTAGTTGGAATTAAAGAAGAAAACGGAAAATTTATACCGATACCTAAAGGTGATGTAGTATTAAAACCTAATGATGTATTGTTGGTAATAGGAACCGGTAAAGATATGCGTAAAGCCAGAAAAGTAATAAGAAGTTCGGTTAAACCTAAAGAGATAGATTTTATTTAAGTTGTGAAGTAGATAAGTTGAGAAAGAAGTTATGAAGTAGGTAGCTGTGAAGGGAGAAGAAATGGATAAGAAATTCAGAATTACACCAATTGGCGGCGGTGTTTGTGTGGTTGACGGAATATACGCAGGCGGAGTAAACGCAGGATTTAAAAAAGAAGGGTTTGACGTAGGGTTTATAAGAAGCGATGAAGATATGAAAGTCGCATATCTTTTTACAACGAACAGATTTCAGGCGGCACCTTTAAAATATGTATTAAGAAGAGGTATTAAAACAACAAACTTTTTGCTTGCGAATTCTAAAAACGCAAATGCAATGACAGGTGAAGAAGGTATTAAGGATATAGAAGAGATCTTGGAATATCTTGGTACAAAAATTAAGGTTAATAATCCAATAATGAGTTCAACCGGAGTTATAGGCGTAAGAATCGATAAAGACAAAATAAAAAAAGCAGTTGATAAGTTTGATTTCAACGAAAAAGATTCTAACAAATTCGCAAAAGCTATTATGACAACAGACAGCTTTGAAAAAGAGATCGCATTTGAGGTTGAAGGCGAGTTTGGAAGATTTAAAATCGGAGGTGTTGCCAAAGGTGCCGGGATGATAAACCCTCAAATGGCGACAATGCTTTGCTTTATCACAACGGATGCTGATATTCCGGAAAGTGAAATGAAAGATATTTTAAGCGAAGTAAACGAACACAGTTTTAACGCAATAAGCGTGGACGGAGACACTTCTACAAACGACAGTGTATTTTTGCTAACAACAGGCAAAGCACCATATAATAAAGAAGCGTTTAAAGAAGCTCTTAAACAGGTAATGCTAAAACTCGCCACGGATATAGTAAGAGACGGTGAGGGTGCTACAAAGCTCGTAGCGTTTAACGTAAGCGGTGCAAAAGATGTAAACGAAGCAAAAACAGCCGCAAAGGCACTGACTAATTCACTTCTTATGAAAACGGCTATTTTCGGTGAAGATCCGAATTGGGGAAGAATTGCATCCACTATCGGTGCAAGTGGTGTGGAGTGTGATGAAAACACTCTTACGATAAAAATAGGAGACGTTCTTGTATATGACAGGGGAGATATTCTTTTCACTCCGGAAATCGAAGAAAAAGCACATAAAGTTATGAAAAAAGATTCTTTTAGTATCAGTGTGGATCTTGGTATAGGGGATGGTGAATTTACGGCATATGGGTGTGATTTAAGTTACGAATATGTAAAGATAAACGCAGAATACAGAACCTGATGGATTTTGAAAAAGCCTGGGAAGTTATTAAAAGTAATCTGATTCCAAGAATAAGGGCCAAACGCTCTTTGGCTCTTTTTGCAACTGTCCGGGCTAAATTTGAAGGATGGCTTAAGGTTGAAGTTGCGGATATTTTATGTGCATACGGCAAGGTTATACCTGAAAAAGATCTAATTGATATAGTTTTTGAAAACAGCGCCATAGAACTAAAAACGGTAAATACAAGTTATAAATATCTGGGAGTTCTAAATAAAACCAAACCCGTTACCGATAATGTTAAAAGTGTTATCGATGATATATATAAGCTAAAAAAAAGCTCGTATGAAAATAAATATGTATTATTTATAGTTTTTCCTCTCGATGATAATAAATATTGGCAGAAACATTTAAATAAAATATCTCAAAACCTTGAAGAATTTAAAGAAAGCGAAATAGTTTTTTTTAATGGAATAAAAGGGAAACTCTATTTTGGAAAAATTAGTTGATTTTTAAAATTTTTTTGTTATAATTTTATTCCACATTCCGGCGTAGCTCAGTCGGTAGAGCAGACGGCTGTTAACCGTCGGGTCAGAGGTTCGAGTCCTCTCGCCGGAGCCATTTAGAAACTCTCTGTTTTGGTGTCTGTCACTTAGCTTATATAATGTATATATTTTATTTTAACGGGTATTTTAAGTGTATGGTATTTGTGTTTAAGTGTTAAATAATACATGTTTTGCTATACTTCTAAAATGAAGTTTTTAATAAATATACTACTATTTTTGATATTTGCAGGTTGTTCTGTAAGTGATTACCAAACAATAGCTCAAGCTGTAGTTTCAAAAGATCCTACGAGTGTTTTAAAATCCTATGCTAACCGTAAAAAAAATTATTATTTAACTCATCCTTACGCACTTGCTAAAGATATAAATAGTTTTATTAAACATTTTGATTTGGAAGTTAAAAAATTTACTAAAGCTATAAGTATTTGGAAAAACCCAAAAAAACCTCAGACTAAAACGTTTGTAAAATATTCCAATTCATATAAAGCAAGGGCTATTATTGATTTTGACAAAGGTTATGTTAAAGTAGAAACAATTGCAAGAGATTATAAAAAAGTACTCCAGAACGCACTTGTAAATACTATGCTTATGCCGGATGACCCGAGAAGCGTCGATCTTTTTAGTGATAAAATAAAACTAAACGGTAAACCTTTTTTAGCCGGGCAGATTTATGATTTTGAAAATAAGCTCGTTTTATACCGTTGGAGAGCAAACAGGTATGCAAATTGGCTTATTAAAAACAGACTTAAAAGTTATGTGTTAAATGGGCAAAAGATTTATTATGTCACATTTAATCTTGCAAAAAATTCGGAAAACGTAAGAGCGAAAAAATACTTACCTTATGTAAAAGAAAACTCTAAAAAATTTCATATTTCAAATACACTTGTTTTAGCTATTATAAAAACGGAAAGTGATTTTAATCCTTATGCAGTGAGCTATGTACCTGCATTTGGACTTATGCAGATCGTTCCGACAACAGCAGGAATTGAAGGGTACGAAAGAGCTTACGGGTATAAGAAAATTCCAAGTAAAGAGTTTTTGTTTGTTCCGAAAAATAATATTAAAATCGGAACGGCTTATTTGAATATTCTTTTTTATAATTATCTGAAAAATGTTAAAAACCCTGTTTCAAAAGAATACTGCGCAATTGCGGCATACAACAGCGGAATAGGCAATGTTTTAAGGGTGTTTAGTACAAGAAGGGACAGGGCATATTATATTATCAATTCACTCTCACCCAAAGAAGTTTATGAGCGTCTGACAATGAGACTTCCTACGGATGAGGGAAGAAGATATCTTCCTAAAGTGATAAATCATAAAAAAATGTTTATAGGATACTGATATATTTTTCAATTCCATCAGGTGCGATTGTTACTATATTACCGTTTAGTTTTTGGGATGCAAGTATATTCGCGGCGGTTGAAATTCCGCCTGTGACCCCAAGGCTTGGTAATTGTTTTGTAAATTCAACGGCTTCATCATCATTTACGAGAATTACGTCATCTATTAAATCAAGGTCGGTTATATCAGTTACAAATCCTGCTCCTATACCCTGAATTTTATGAGGTTTAACGGGCAGGTTTTTATTATTTAGTCTGTTGTATATTACCGGGGAATTTTCACTCTCAACTGCAATAATTTTTACTCCAAGAGGCTTTAATATTCTTGCTATGCCTGTTATTGTGCCTCCGCTTCCTACCCCCGCAACGAAACAATCAATTTTTTGAACCTGATTAAGTATTTCAAATGCTGTAATTTCCTGAGATTTTGCATTTAACGGGTTAGAAAACTGGTTTGTATATAGTGCTTTATGTTTTTGTGCATACTCTTTTGCCTCATTGATGGAATCGGCTATAGAACCTTTTGTTAATATAAGGTTTGCACCGTAAAGTTTTAAAAGTTTTTGTCTTTCAATAGAATAACTCTCCGGCATAAAAATAGTGGCTTTAATTCCGAATTTTTTAGCGTAAAACGCTAATGCGATTCCGGTATTTCCGCTTGTTGCTTCTACAATTTCTTTATAACCTTTATTAATCGCATCGCGTATCATAAAAAGTGCCGGTCTGTCTTTTATACTTCCCGCCGGATTTTTATATTCGAGTTTTACGGATATGTTTTTTAACTGATATATCGGTGTATTGAACATTAGGGCTCCTTTAAAATTTAAAAGCTTTATTCTCCCAGCCACATTTTAACGCTGAATTTTTGTATTAGTTTCAGTTTGTGAGCTTTAACTACAAAGCCTCTTATAAACGTTTTATTTAGAGCTTCGAGTTTTTTCATAAGGGAAAATTCTTTAAAAAATCTTTTATTCCACTCATTTGGATAGTTTTTGTTTTCTAAGATACAATTAGCCAAAAGATCGGCGGATTTTATAGCGTAATATATACCTTCAAAACTGAGAGGCATTACCTGTCCCGCAGCGTCTCCTACAAAATAGACATTGTTTTTTTGAATAATAATATTTTCCTGCCAGGTCGGTATTTTATACCCTTTCGGTTTGGCTTTCACATTTAAATATCTGCATAAATTCTCAAAATTTCCCCTGCTGACAGTTCCTATGTGTGTTAAATTTTCATGTGGAAATGCCCATGCGTAATATTCTCCTCCGATATCGAAATCAAAAAAAAACTCGCACGTTTGAACTTTATACTGATCTATTCTTGCATAATGGGTTATTGTTGCAGGGATTTTAGGAAGGTTTAAAGCTTTTCTGACGGTTGAATTCACACCGTCAGCCGCAATTAGTATATCGTAATCAAGATTTAATATACTGTTGTCGGTTTTAATAATTGCTTTGTTGTTTTTTACGGTTTTAAATCTTCCGTATATGATTTTAGCACCGGCTTGTTGAGCCAAGTCTCTAAGTTTTTTGTCAAATTCATCTCTTTTGACGATAGAGAGGTTTTTACCGTTTAAATCCACCTTTACGGTTGTATTTTTGTATTTCATTATAACGTGGTCTAAAGAATGTTTTATTAATTTATTGGGAATATCAAACTCTTTAAAAGCTTTTGTTTTTATTCCTCCGCCGCAAGGTTTGTCAAAATCAAGTTTGTCTTGTATCAGTGTTACATGGTAAAAAGGGGCCAATTTTCTTGCGGCAGTAGAGCCGGCAGGACCGCCACCTATAATTACGATCTTCACTGAGCTCTGTCCTTTTTGTAATTAAAAGGAAGTTCCTTTTTTGTTTCCGGTAATATTTTAACCGCTGCCCATTGGCCTTCTTTAAAATATATTTTAAAATTAGGATGTTTTTTAAGTTCGGTAATTTTCATAAGTTTTGCATCCAAATTGTGGCCTTTAATGTAATTTTGAACATTCATTTTTGTTAAAATAAGATAACTGACAAGCACATACCCTATATAAATGGTTACAAAAATTATCTGGGCAATTCTTAAAAATTTGTATTTATTCATAAGTCCCATAAAAAAGAACACGATTACAACTGCAAAATATATTAAGTTAAATTTTCCAAGACAGTAAATCGCAAAAATTTTTATACTTTCATTAGGTGATGAAATCAGAAATTTTAAAACATAAGGGAAAAAGAATCCGATAGCGGATACAATATAAAATATCATTTTTTGCATTTTAGTCCTTAAATAGGGAATACCCTGATTTTATCGGTATTTAAATTTCTTCTCAGTGTCTCTTCAATTGCAAAAAGAGTAGCTCCTCCTGCACTGCTGCAGCTGGCACAAGCGCCTCCGTATCTGATAAATACGTGAGTTTCACCGTTACTTTCTCTTACATCCAAGACTTCAGCCATACCTCCGTCAAATGCAAGCATAGGTAGGATGTCTTTTGCAATTACTTTTTCAATCGCTTCTATTTTTTCTTTTAAATTCATTTCTTCAAAGTTCATATAAATCCTTTTTGATTTATAATAACATAAAAATAACGATTTTCAAGAGTTATTCGAAAATTATTGCAAACTTCATAGGTCCGTGAGCACCGAATACCAGGAAACTTTCAACATCCGCCGTTTTTGAAGGGCCTGAGATGAAAACTCCAGGGTTTTCAATCATTTCAACCGCTTCGTGCATTGTAGGCACTACTTTTTTTGGCATTTTTACCGCTACGTTTTCGCTTAGGAAAAGATCTTTTTGATAATCTTCCACCCAAACAGCTCCGTTTTCAGCCACACCGAACTTCGCTTCGGTTACATACCAGCCTTCAGGTATTTCGTTCAGAATTTCCCCTCCCGCAAGTTTCAGGTTTTTTATAAATTTATCTGTTAACTCCTTCATCCTTCTTCCTTAATGCTTCGTTCTTATTTTATAAATCTTTCTTTAGGTATTGCCGGAAGGGCCTTGTATCTGCTCCATTCTTTTGCCACGCTCTCAAGCAGAGGCTTTGGAGTAAGACGTAAGATGGTGCTGAAAAGTTTAAACATTTTAGGCGAATGCATTGCTTTTTCAGCTAATTTCATACCTGCATTTTCCATTGACCATTGTTCATTGTCCATTGATTTTACGTAGTGTCTCATATTTACAAGCTGCTTGGTAAAAGGGATTTTAACCGGACACACCGTCTCACAGCTTCCGCAGAGCGTACACGCAAACGGCAGGTCTGAATATTCCTCTTTATCTGTTAAAGGTGCCAAAAGACTTCCGATAGGTCCTGGGATTACGTATCTGTATGAGTGTCCGCCAGAGCGTCTGAAGACCGGGCATGTGGTAAGACAAGCCGAGCATCTTATGCATTTGAGGGTTTCTTTAAATTGGCTTTTTAACCTCTCAAACCTTCCGTTATCGACTAAAATTATTACTCTTTTTCCGTTATCTTTTTTGCCGAAAATGGATGTATAGGTTGTGATTTTCTGCCCAGTGGCGTTTCGGGCGAGCATTCTTAAAAACACTCCCAAATCTTTCATATTAGGAACTATCTTTTCAATCCCCACACTTATTATATGTAATGGAGGTAAAACGGCTCCGAGGTCTGCGTTTCCTTCATTGGTACATACAACCGCCCAGCCTTTGTCCGCCACAAGGAAATTCGCGCCGCTAAGTCCTGCGTCAGCTGATAGGAACTCCTTTCTTAAAAGTGCTCTCATTTTATGCGTCAGATATGTCGGGTCTGTGTTTGTTTCGTTTAAAATTTCGGCAACGTCCTCTTTTGTGGTGTGAATTGCCGGAAGGACGATGTGAGAAGGTTTTTCACCCCTTAGCTGTACAATCCTTTCGCCAAGATCGGTGTCGATTACTTCAATCCCGTTATCATGCAGATAAACATTAAGTCCGCACTCTTCTGTAAGCATCGATTTTGATTTGACCACTTTTTTTGCGTTTATTTCTTTTAGGTATCTAAGTACCGTTTCATTGTGCTCTTTTGCATTTTTGGCAAAAACAACCTCAATTCCTGCGTTTTCGGCGTTTTTTATAAACTCATCCACAAGAGAGTGCAGGTTTTCAATTACATAATCTTTAATCCCGGAGGCTTTGTTTCTAAGCTCTTCCCACTCTTTGACTTCCTTTATTGCTTTGTCTCTTTTTTGTCTGATAGCCCAGAGGCTTTTATCGTGGCGGGGACCTTTTTGTTTGTAAAACTTTACCGCTAACTCATAATGTTTCATCCAAACTCTCCAGAAGAATTTCGCTTATATGTTTAAACTCGGCATTAATTCCTTCTTTTTCGGCTATGCCTTTTAAGTGCATAAGACAGCTCATATCTACCCCCGTAATTACAGGCGCAAAGTCGTACTTCCAGCTGCTAAGGAGATCATTTAGTTTTTCTTTTCCGATAATATAGCTCATTTCTCCTTCTTTTACGCTGTAAACTCCTCCGAATCCGCAGCATTCATCCCTTGCGGCTTCTAAAACTTCACATCCGAGTACTTCTTTTACTTTGTTTTTGTAAGGTATGTTAAGTTCACTCGGAGTCGCCACATCCAGGTGTCTCATTGAATGGCATGAGTTGTGAAGTATTACCGGTTTACGGTTTTTTGCAAGGTTTAGATGGCCTTTGGAATATAAAAAGTCTGTAAGTTCGTATGTTTTATCACTAATTTTGATTTTTTGTGATTTTATGGTGCTTACACAGCTGCTTGAAGGTGAAACTATACAGTCGAATTCTCCGAATATTTCGTCGTATATATTAGGAAGTGTAGTTTCAAACCCGCTGTTTATAAAAGGCTGTCCGCAGCATGTCTGGTTTTTGAGAATGCTGAGTTTGTAGCCGAGATTTCTTAAAAGAAGCGCAGTTGCTTTTGCCACATGAGGGAAGAGTTCATTTATGTAACACGGAACGTGGAGGGCTATTTTCATAGCCTTCCTTTAATCCATATCGTTCGGATCAAGAGGTGGGCGGTTATCTTTTGGAGTAACAAGCCAGAAATGTCTAACTTCGCTTCTGAAGTTATCAAGAATGTATTTCGCTTTTTCGCTTCCCGTTGCGTTATAGTATTCGATTAATCTTTTTTTGAGGTAAATTTTAGGTTTTTCGTTTTCGTCGATGTCGATTCTTCTGATTTCGATGAGTTCCGCATTTATTTTATCTACAAATTCATGCTCTTTGTCGTAAACAAACGCAACTCCGCCTGTCATACCCGCACCGAAGTTGATACCTGTTTTACCGAGGATAATAACTTCACCGCCTGTCATATATTCACACGGATGATCACCCGTACCTTCTACGATTGCAACAGCGCCTGAGTTTCTTACGGCAAATCTCTCTCCTACAGGTCCAGAAATAAATAGTTTACCTGCAGTTGCACCGTACAGACACGTATTTCCTGCACCTGCGCCTTTTGCAGGAGTGATTATGATTTTACCTCCGGCCATTCCTTTACCTACGTAATCGTTAGCAACTCCCTGGAGTCTTAAGGTAATACCTTTACTTAAAAATACCCCGAAACTCTGTCCGGCAGTACCTGTAAGGTTAAATACGATACTGTCATCAGTAAGACCTTCATCACCGTAGTATTTAGCCACAACACCGCTTATTCTTGCACCGAAACTTCTGTTCAGGTTGCAGATTTCGGCTTTTACGACTGATTTGTGGTTTGGATTTTTGATTGTATCCATTACAAGTTCGAGCATCTCTTTTTCAAATTCGTTTTTGTCAAACGGTTCGTTTTCAACCTGTTTAGTGTTTACACCCTCAACCTGTCTGAATATCATAGAAAAGTCGAATTTTTTTGCTAAATCGATATCTTTAACGGTAATTAAGTCGTTTCTTCCGATTACTTCGTCAAGTGAAGTGTAACCGATTCTTGCCAGCCATTCTCTTACGTCTTCCGCAAGTGCAATGATGTAGTTTTTAACTTTTTCTACGTTACCTTTGAATTTGGCTCTGTAGTCTTCATCCTGAGTTGTAATTCCCACAGGACATTTGTTTGTCTGACAGCTTCTACAGAAGATACAGTCAACTGCCATTAAAAGGCTTGTACCGAACGCATAGTATTCAGCACCTAAAAGAGCTGCAAACATAACGTCTCTTCCGATTTTAAGCGCACCGTCTGTTTCGAGTGCTACGTATTTTCTTAAGTGGTTTTCTTTTAGTGCGTTGTGTGCTTCGATAAGTCCGATCTCCCACGGGTTACCCGCATGTCTTATAGACGTGATAGGAGCTGCACCGGTTCCACCTTCGCTACCGCTGATTACGATCTGATCTGCATAAGCTTTTGCAACACCGGCAGCGATTGTTCCGACTCCCGCAGTTGAAACAAGTTTAACGCTGATAGTAGCTTCAGGGTTTATCTGTTTAAGGTCGAATATAAGTTGTGCCAAATCCTCAATTGAATAGATATCGTGGTGAGGAGGTGGTGAAATAAGCGTTTTTCCAGGTGTTGTGTGTCTGAGTTTAGCGATGTAAGTCGTAACTTTAAATCCAGGAAGCTGTCCTCCTTCACCCGGTTTTGCACCCTGAGCCACTTTAATCTGGATCTCTTCCGCGTTTACAAGGTATTCAGGAGTTACACCAAATCTACCAGATGCAACCTGTCTGATTTTGCTCTGTTTGATTGTGCCGTTTCTTTTTTTGTCTTCCCCGCCTTCACCTGAGTTTGTTCTCGCACCCAGGCTGTTCATGGCTTCGGCTAAGATTTCATGCGCTTCAGGGCTTAGTGCACCGATACTCATAGCCGCACCGATGAATCTTTTGATAATGTTTTCGCGAGGCTCTACTTTATCTATTGATATAGGCTTTCTGTCGCTTTTAATATCAAGGAAATCTCTTATGTAAGTAGGGCGTCTGTTTTCTACAAGGTTTTTAAACTCTTCATAATCCGCTTTTTCGCCTGATTTGATTGCTTTAAGGAAAGCTCTTGTAACCTGAGGCGTAATTTCGTGATATTCTTCGCCTTTTCTTTGCTTAATAACTCCGCCAGGAAGTATTTTTTCTTCTTCAAATGCTTTTTGATGTCTGATATTAAGTCTTTCTTCAATGTCTTCGTAAGTAAGTCCCGGAAGCAGTGTTTTACTTCCTATAAAGCACTCTTCCTGTACTTCGTTACTTAGACCTATAATGTCAAACAGAGCCGAGTTTCTGTAACTTGCGATCGTAGAAATACCCATTTTTGACATAATTTTCAAAATACCTTTGTTAAGTGCGCTGTGTACGTTAAACAGAGCGTCGTCTCTGTTTAAACCTTTTTCGTCACATAATTGACACACAGTTTTAAATAAAAGATACGGATAAATAGCAGTAGCTCCGTAAGCGATCATTACAGCCGCGTCGTGAGGATTTGTTACCTCACTTGTAAGAGCCACTATACTTGTAAGGTGTCTGAGTTTTGCATCAAGAAGTTTTTTGTGAAGTCTTCCTATCACCATTGCCATCGGCATTGTTTTATGATCTTTATCAATTTCACTGTCATCAAGGAATATGATTCTTACACCGTTTCTCACGTCTTCAACAATTTTGTCAGTAAGTTCTTCAAGTGATTTTTTAAGATCGTTTTTAAACGCGGTAGAGTATGTTGCGTTTTTGTAATCACTCTCAAATCTCGGAGAAGTTTCATCACCGAAACTTTTAAGAACGCTCAGTTTAGTTTGTGTAAGAATAGGTGAAGTTGTTTTAATTCTTTTTGCGTGTTCAGGCGCTTCGTCAAGGATGTTGTGGATTTCACCGAATCCCGTGTTTAAACTCATTACGATTTTTTCTCTTAGTGAATCGATAGGAGGGTTTGTAACCTGAGCGAATTTTTGTCTGAAAAAGTCGTTGAAACTTCTGAAAGGATAATCGCTGAAACAAGCAAGAGGAGTATCGTCACCCATACTTCCTGTCGGTTCTTTTCCGTCTTCCATCATAGGAGTTATTACAAGGTTGATAATTTCTTTTGTAATTCCCGCATATCTTTGTTTATATATAAGTTCTGTCAGTTCAATCTGTTCATCAATAGCATACGGGTTTTCAATATATTCCTGAAGGTAAATCATATTTTCATTCAGCCATTTTGTATAAGGGTTGCTTGATTTTAGATATTCGTCTATATCTTTGTTTTTAAGAACCACGCCGAATTTCGTATCCACACCGATCATCTGGCCTGATTGGAGTTTTCCTCTTTCTACGATATCTTCTTCAGGGAAATCGATTACACCGTATTCGCTTGCGATAAGGATGGTGTCGTCTTTTGTAATTACGTATTTTGCAGGTCTAAGACCATTTCTGTCAAGTACGACTCCTATATATCTTCCGTCAGTAACACTAACGGCCGCAGGTCCGTCCCACGCTTCGAATCTTGTTGAAAAGTATTCGTAAAACGCTTTAAGCTCACTGTCAAGATATGGAGCGTTTTGCCACGGCATAGGAATAAGCGCTCTTATTGTTTTAAAGAAATCCATTCCGTTCATAATTAAAAATTCAACCATACGATCGAGTGAACTACTGTCACTTTCGTCAAATCTCACTATCGGAAGAAGTCTTTCAAGCTCTTCTTTTGTAAATACTTCAGATTTGATTGATTCGCTTTTGATTAAAGCGTTGATTCTGTTTGCCTGGATTGAGTTGATCTCACCGTTATGGGCGATGAATCTAAAAGGCTGTGCAAGTCTCCATTCAGGAAGTGTATTTGTAGAGAATCTCTGATGGAACAGTGCGAATGAGATTTTAAAGTCTTTATCCGCCAAATCAGGGTAAAACTCTTTAATGTGATTCGGCATCAATAAGCCTTTGTAGGCTATTTTTTTAGAGCTGAATGTAGGGATATAAAAATCTCTGTCTTCAATGAAGTTTTCAATCTCTTTTCTTGTTAAGTATAAAAGTTCTTCAAACCTTTTAATAGCTATAATTGAATTCGGAACGATAAAAGCATGATAAATTTTTGGAAGTGTTTTTAATGCTAATTCACCAAGAGCTTCCGTATTTACAGGAACTTCTCTCCATAATGCTATTTTTAAATCATTTTTTTCACAGTATTCTTCGATAATAGTTTTTTGATTTTCATTTTTTAAAAATATAACACCTATACCAAATGTATCAGGAAGATCAACTCCTTGTGCGTGAGCTATTTTTCTGAAAAAATCTTTAGGAAGTGAAAAAAGAAGACCGCTTCCGTCTCCAGATTTACCATCAGCCGCAATAGCGCCTCTGTGCATCATTCTCTCAAGTGCTTCGAGGGCTTGATTAACCATTTCATGAGTTTCTTTACCTTTAATATGTGCAATAACACCAAAACCGCAGTTATCTTTAAATTCTAACATTTTAGACATATATATTCCTTTAAGAGGTTATTAATCCGATTTTAATAATTTGCTAATTATAGCATATTTTGTAGGCGAAGTCCTGTTTAAAAAATTAGATAATCGATGTAGAGAGCGAGATTATATGGTTTTATTACGCAAATTTTGTTCTATAATCAGAAGGAGAATGTTTGAACCATTTTTTAAACGCTCTGAAAAACGGGCTGTATTCCGAATAACCTAATAAATAGGACATTTCCTCATAAGATATGTTTTTATCTTTAATCATAGAGAGGGCTAATTTTTTTCTAATTGTTTCAGTTACTTTTTTAAAAGTTGTATTTTCATTTTTAAGTTTCCGTTTAATAGTACTAACACTTATATTTAATTTTTCTGCTATTTGTTGTATTGAATGGTTGCCTTCCGGCATATTTATAAGTATCATATTTATTATTGTTTGAGAACAGGTATATGATGAGTATATCTCCTTTTTTATTTTTTCTGCGTGTTGAAGTAAATATTTGTATTTATAGTTAAGGTTTTTATTTCTGTTTTTGGTTAGGAAAACTTCTTTTTTTATAACAGCGTAATTTCTTTTTTGGTTGAAATTAATTACCGTATGAGGAAAATGTTTTGTATAAAACTTCATGTGTTTTGGTTTTGAAGAATAAAAGTTTATTTCTTTAATCGGAAAATTTTCCGTACCGCAGTATTCATTCACCCAGTTATAACAGATTTTCGCATAACATTCCGTAATACTAAAAGGCATTAAAAACCTCGGGACGATATCGAAATAAAAAATAACTGTATCATCATCAAGATCTTCCAGAGTTTCATGAATGTTGTTAATTAAAATAGCTAAAAAACGTTTAGACATTTCTACAGATTCTCGAAGGTTTTCGGTATTGAAAAAAAGTTCTCCAAGCAACCCGGCTTTTTCAGCTGTGAAATAATCGGCAATGATAAGTCCGATATTGCTTCTATCGGATGATTTTTCTATAGCACTCCATAATTTATAAGCTTTAAATATAGAAACTCTTTCACCATTTAATATCGGTTGTAATTCAAAACTTAGATTTGATTGCAGTTTTTCTAAATCCAAATCGAGTTTCGGGACTGTGTCAATTAAAAAATTATAAAAAAGCGGAGAAATAGAAAAACCGCTAAAAAGCAGTTTAATATCTTTACTGGTAAAACTTTCCAGTGTCATAACACCTCTTTATTATCCGTAAATAAATTTTTATATATTCAATAATAACATAATTAATTCGAAAAGGAGTAAAAAAGTAAATAATATGAGCCGAAATGTCATGGTTTATTAAGGGGCATATTTATTAAAATAGTATTAAAATTCATAAAAAGGTAAAGTATGTTAAAAGGTATGGGAAAAATACTTTTATTAAGTATTGCGGCAAGTTTTGTATTAGCTCAGACTATTAGCACTGAAGAAACATCTACCATAACAAGTGACGGAAGTGAGACTGTAACGGTCGAAAGCAGTGGGAGTATAACTACGGACGGTAACGACATAAACATAACAGGCACTTTACAATCAGGGTTAATCATAGAAAACAACGGCACCCTTACAAGTAATGATAATATGGGTATATATTTAGAACAAGACAATAACGGAACTATACTAAATAATACAAATGGAGTTATTCAGTCACATTCTTATGCCATAAAAGTTACAGGAGATAATGATTCTAATATCACCAATAAAGGCAAACTTTCAAGCACAGATTCAGATGGTATATTTGTTGCAGGGGATAATAATGGATATATAAACAATGAAGGAAATATTACCGCGGGTTTACGCGGTATCGAAGTGGGCTACGATAACAATAATATTATCATAAATAGCGGTAATATACAGGCAGCAAAAGGTATAATACTTTGGAATAATTACGGCGATATTAGAAATGAGGGAAGTATGGAAATTGACAATACTGCTATAGGACTAAATATAAATTATAGCAGTGGAAAAATAATAAATAAAGGCTCTATAGTTGTGAGCAATGACACCACCGGTATCATACTTAAAGAAAATTATGGGATCATTGAAAATACTGGTAATATTTATACCTTGGGCTACACTATATATATAAAAGAAAATAATAACGGAACAATTCTAAATGCTGTCAATATTCCAAGCCTCAATATTTCAAATACAAATAGAAATACTATATTTGTAAACAATAACGAAGGAAATATTACAAATCACGGCACAATTGTTAGTCTAAACGAATATGGCATTAAAGTAGATGAAGACAATATGGGAAATGTTTTAAATGACACAACAGGAACTATCGACTCAAACCTAAGTTCTATCTTTATTGGCAGCAATAACGACAACAACATCACAAACAACGGAACACTTATCAGCAGAAATGACAGTGGTATAAAAGTGGTAGGAGTCAATTCCAATCTTATCCAAAACAGCGGTGATATAAATGCAAGTGTTGGTATAAATGTAGGTACCAACGATAATAATGGAGTTATCACAAACAGCGGTAATATCATCAGCGATGCAAATGCTGGTATAAATATAAATATCACCAATAACAGTGGAATTGTCACAAACAACGGTATATTGACAAGTGATCACAACAACAGCATACAGATAGAGGAAAATAGTGGCACCGTTACAAACAATGGTAATATAACAGCGTATATTTATGGTATTCATATCCAAAATAACAATGGCAATATAACAAATAATGGTAATATAACAATTAAGAATTATACGGCTGATAATAATGCAATTATATATGTGTATGATAATAACGGCACCATTACAAATAATGGCAGTATGCAATCGACATATAATAGTATCCATATTCAAAATAATAACGAAGGCACTATTTTAAATAACATCAATAGTACTATCATAGCCAACATCAAAGGTGCTATCTATATAGGCGGCAGTAAAGCAGGAACCATTACAAACAGTGGAACTATAACAGGAAATTATTCACTACTGGCAAACAACTCCACTTCAGGCACATTCACCAACAACGGAACAGCCGAAGGAAAAATAGATGCAAGTGGTGTGGATGTAATAAACAATGGAACCATAAAACTAAATTCGAATGATACAATAGAGTCTAAAACCTACACCCAAAACTCAACAGGAACACTTGATGTGGGGGTATATATAGACAGTTCAATTCTCCGAGCTCAGACTTCACATATAACTACGAGCGGAGATATAACATTTAAAGGCGGTACCACAATAAATGTGAACTTTACAAATACAACAGATGACACCATAAGCAGATGGTTTGATTCTTTAAACGATTCAAATGTCAGCGGGTATAAAGATTTTAATAATTCAGAAGGTATAATAGCTCAAACAACAGATGGAAATATTAGTGCAGATACAGATTCTTTGAACTTTACAGATAATAGTATGCTACTAAGTTTTTCGGCAGAAAATAACGGGACGGTAATGAGTCTTATCGTAAAAAAAGCAGGCGGAGGGCTTGAAACTCTTGTAAATAAAAGCGGAGACACTTATTTGACCGGAACTGCAGAAGCATTTGATACTATATTTAGTGAACCAACAATAAACGAAGACATAGATGAGTTTTTAACAGTGCTTGATTCAAGAGCCAGTGATGAAGAAAAAATAAATGATTTGGCTGAAGTTACGCCAGTTAATACACTGACAACTTCTATTGCGGTATTGAGGATGAGCAATATGATAAATTCAATTATTGGTGCGAGACAGAGAGGTTTAAACTCAGGTAACAGTCTGTTTAAAGACAGAAATTTATGGATAAGACCTTACTATACTTATACTACTCAGGACGATAAAGACGGATATAAAGGGTTTAGCGCCTATACAAACGGGTTTGTGTTGGGAATTGACGGTGAGTATACAGATTCTAAAAGATTCGGGTTGGCGTTTGCTTATTCTAAAAGCGATGTGAATACTAATGATTTGCCACAGTCAAGTGATTTGGACGGTTATACGTTGATTATGTACGGTTCAAGACCCGTAGTTAATTATGAGAGTATGTTTTCTTATCAGGTAGGTATCGGTATGCAGAAAGTAAATACAAGCAGATATATAAGCGCAACAGGGCAGACAGCCACAGGTTCGTATAATGCAAAACTGTTTTATTTACAGACAGTAATGAATAAAAATATGCAGGTTAAAGATAAACTTTCTTTTATTCCGAAAATAAAATTAGCATATAAATATTACCATACTCCAAGCTACAGCGAAACGGGTGCCGGCGGACTGAATCTGAATATTTCCGGATACAACACTGAAGAGCTGATATTAGGTACCGGAGGATTGTTCTCTTATAAATTCAATCTTTCAACTGACTTTGAAGCATATGCGAATATTGATTATAATTTTAAAAATGACACCCAAAGCGTATCTGCAAGTTTTCAGGGTGCAAACGATGTGGTGTTTAACACTGACGGAATAAAAAACAGTGCAACTACATTTAACGGAGGAATGAGCGTGAATAAAAGATTGCAAAACAATACATCATTTAGTTTCGGATTTAATATTGATAAAAAAACAAGCGGGTTTACAAGCAGAAGCGTATTTGCTAAATATAATATGAAATTTTAAATGAAAAAATTTATATATTTTTTAATTTTTTTCTTTTGGGTGGGATGCGGATACAATATTCCCACACCTTCCCAACGAGTTGAAAATGCCGATAAACTTGTACAAAACAGGATGAAAAATCATATTTTCAAAACGAGTGAATTTAAAATATTTTCGTATGAAGGGAACTTATCTGAATGTAAAACTGTATACGTCTTTATTGAAGGAGACGGGCTTTCTTGGATTACTTCCGAGTTGATATCGGATAATCCGACACCTTTGAATCCCAAAGCTCTTAAACTTACATTAAACGATAAACACAGATGTAAAATCTATTTGGCAAGACCGTGCCAATATGTTAAAGATACAAAATGCAACTATAAATATTGGACTGATTACAGGTTTTCAAAAGAAGTAATACGGTCGTATCAGGAGGTATTAGACAACCTGAAACGACAATATAATATCAACTCGTTTGTAATTATAGGTTATTCGGGAGGAGGTGCCATTGCGGCTCTTGTTAGCGCTTTTAGAAACGATGTGGATCTGCTTGTGACAATTGCAGGTAATCTTGATACTGCTAAATGGTGCCGGCTTCATTATCTTTCACCTTTAAAACATTCTATGAATCCCGCTGATTTTACGGATAAACTTACAAATCAAAAACAGTTACATTTTATCGGAGCCGAAGACAAAATTGTAAATAAAGAGGTGTTTTTTTCTTATTATTCAAAATTTAAAAATAAAAAAAATATAAAATATAAGATTTTAGAGGGCTATAAACATAACAGCGACTGGAGTGAAGTTTTAGATTCGATAGAAAAATAATTTATTATATAATTCTCAAAAAATTAGGAAATAAAATTTGAGGGGATTTGTTTTAAGCACTGTCAGAGTCAGGGATGAGGATCTGATTGTAAGGATTTTGACACGCGATGAGGTTATAAGTTTATACAGGTTTTACGGTGCGAGGCATTCATACATAAATGTCGGGTATTTGATAGATTTTCATATAGAAGAATCCGCCAAAACGACAATCAAACGGCTAAGACACGTGACGCAGATTCCGTTTAAATTCCTTTTTGATATGAATAAAACGCTATATTTTAAAGAATATATCAGGCTTTTGAATAAGCATTTTACGGATGTAAGTAAGGTGGATTCGTTTTATTACGATTCTCTTTTGAAACTGTGTGAAAACCTGCATGAAAGAGATGTAAAAAGAGCTATAATTGAGCATTATGTATCGCTTCTCGAAAAGGAAGGTAGGCTTCATAACGACTTTGTATGCTTTTTGTGCGAGAGGAAAGTGGAAGAAAAAATCGCACTTGCAAGAAGCTACCTGCCCGCTCATGAAAAATGTATAATGAGCAGTGGGTTTGAGAGGGAAAAACTTGAAGTTTTGTTTAATGAAAAAAAGAGTATATTATTCAGTGACGAAGAAATAGACAGGCTTTGGAGGATTCTGGAACTTGGGATATGACGGATTGGTAAGGGCATTGTGGAAGTTGACAGTTGATGGCGGATAAACTAATAACTAATATACCAATAACCAATACACTAAATAAAGGAGCATAATGAAAGTACTTGTCGTAGGTGCCGGAATAGTTGGAATGACGCTGGCGTATGAGTGGATAAATAAAAATCCGAACGACGAAATAACAATAATTGATAAAGAAGCGCACGAGGCGTTTCACGCAAGCGGTAAAAACAGCGGTATTTTACATGCTGGGTTTTACTATTCGAGCGATTCTTTAAAAGCCAAACTCACAGCCGAGGGTAACGCCCTTATGAAAGAATTTTGTTACCAAAACGGTATAAAGGTCAATGAAACCGGTAAACTTGTCGTGGCTAAAAACGAAGATGAGGTTCAAACCCTTTACGAACTTGCGAAAAGAAGCATTGCCAATAACGCAGGTGCGTATCTCGTAAGCGAAGAGGAAGCCGAAAGAATCGATCCGAACGTGAAAACGCACAAATTCGCCCTCTATTCACCGAACACCGCAAGCGTAAACCCGAGGGAAGTCTGCTCGGTGCTGAGAAAGAAACTCGAAAGTATGGGCGTTAAATTCGTATTTAATATGCCGTATGAAAAGTACGCTGAGAGTTATGATTTTTTAATAAACGCTGCAGGACTTTACGCGGATAAAATAGCGCATCAAAACGGGGTGGGGCTTGAATATACAATGCTGCCTTTTAAGGGGCTATACAGAAAATATCTCGGAAGTGACAGGATAAAAACGCAGATTTATCCGGTGCCGAATATCAAAAACCCGTTTTTGGGTGTTCACTTTACGATAATGGCCGATAACACGATAAAAATAGGGCCTACGGCAATCCCGGCTTTTTGGAGGGAAAACTATACGATGACAAGCAGGTTCAGTTTCAGCGAAATGATAGAGATTTTATCACTTGAAGCGAAGCTGTTTATTAAAAACTCATTCGGTTTCAGGGATTTGGCACTGTATGAAATGAGATATTATATCCCAAGCAACCTTATAAACGAAGCCAAAAAACTCGTTAAAAAATTAAGGGGCGAGTTTAAACCTATGACACCGGGAATCAGGGCTCAGCTGCTTAACAAAAATACAAACGAGCTTGTTATGGACTTTCTGGTTGAGAGAAAAGAAAACCAGATCCATATCTTAAACGCCGTAAGCCCTGCGTTTACTGCGAGCTTTGCGTTTGCTAAATATGTGCTTGAAGAATTGAGAATGGAGAATTGAGAATGAAGAATGGAAAAATGTAGTCTCGGAAAAATTGCAAATTTTTTGGGCACAGAGAGTGTATGGTAGAATACATGTAACCATTTAAAAACCGGACAAATAACCAATACACCAATAACAAATATACTAATAACTAATTTTGAAAGGACAACATGAAAACGATACTTTTGGTAAAAGACGGAGAGCTTGCCGATTATCCGGCGGATATTTTAGTTGACGGGGAGGTCAGAAAAAGTTACAACCTCGAATTCGAATGCGAAAAAACGGGAGCGGAAATGGTGGTAGGCAGATCGATGCCGAGTATGATGATTAAAAAACTCAGAGATAATGGTATAATATTTGTAAAGCTAAACTCGATCGATGAGCTTGAAGGTCTTGAAATAGACGTAAACCTTCCTGATGAGTTTAGAAACAAACGCGGCTGGAAATGCGGCAAAAAAGGATTTTAAATGGAAAAACTTAATAAAGCAATAGAAAAAATAAAAAACGATTCAACACTTAACGATTTTGAAAAAGAAAATGCGATAAATCATCTAAAAGAATGGTATAACGAAAAAAAATCACTTTCCTATATTGAAGAAAAGTTAGAAAAAATATGGGAGAAGGTTTTACCTGTTCTAAACGAAGCGGGACTGATTTAGCGGATTATTACCGCTTTTATTTCAGTCATATCTTCAATTGCGAATTTAGGACCTTCCCTTCCGATACCTGAGAGTTTAACACCTCCGTAAGGCTGGATGTCGAATCTCAGAGTCGGAATATCGTTTATAATAACTCCTCCCGCTTCAAAATCATCGATTGCCCTGTTCATAAGATCCACTCTGTTGCTGAACATCGAAAACTGAAGTCCGTAAGGCGAATCGTTCATTTTTTCTACGGCTACTTCGTATGAAGGAACTTTAACTAAACTCACAATCGGTGCGAAAACCTCTTCACACACCACGTTCATATCATCAGTTACGTCCGCTAAAATAGTAGGCTCAAGTATGTTTCCTTTTCTTTTGCCCCCGGCAATAATTCTCGCGCCTTCACTAACGGCGCTTTGTACCCATCTTTCTGCTCTCATTGCCGCTTCTTCGTTGATTAAAGGTCCCATAAACGTATCTTCTTCAAACGGGCTTCCGACTTTAAGTTTGCTTGCTTCTTTACCTAATTTTTCGGCAAATTCTTCATAGATCTTTTCATCTACATAAATTCTCTGAAGCGAAATACAGACCTGTCCGCTGTTTGCGAACGCTCCTATGGCACAACGCTGTGCCGCCCAGTCAAGATCCGCCGAGCTTTCCACAAACGTGGCGGCGTTTCCTCCGAGTTCAAGCGTTACTTTTTTAATTCCGGCGCTTTGAAGTATTATTTTACCCACAGGCACGCTTCCCGTGAATGATATTTTTCTCGGGATCGGGCTTGTTACAAGTGCGCTTCCTACCTCGGCATCCCCGTATACCACGCTTAGGGCGTCTTTAATCGCATATTCGCTGTCAATAAAAAGTTTTGCGAATGCGTATGCGGTGTAAGGAGCTTCGGGTGTTGGTTTAAGCACCACGCTGTTTCCGGCGATAAGCGCAGGGGCTAATTTGTGAGCCACAAGGTTTAGCGGGAAGTTAAAAGGCGTAATCGCAACTACGACACCAACAGGCACCCTTTTATAAAAAGACGTTGTTTTAAATCCGCTCTCGGTTGCGTCTGTAGGGATAGTCTCACCTACGATTCTGTATCCTTCAGCCGCACATATTTCAAGGTTTTCGATACATCTTTGCACTTCAACCCTTGCCTGTGAAATAGGCTTTGCAACTTCAAGGGTAATATACTTGGCAAACTCTTCTTTTCTTTCTTTGAGTTTGTTTGCAATGTCTTTAATCCAGTTGATTCTCTGGTGAAGCGGTGAATTTTTGGTGTTTTTAAATGCTTCTTTTGCTGTTTCAAGCGCTTTTTTTGCATCTTCGGCAGAGCATTTTACGTATTTTGTGGTAACTTCTTTTGAATACGGGTTTATAATTTCCCCAAGCTCTCCGTCATACTCTTTCGAGCCTATAAGTTTTTTTGCTATAAGTTCCATTTTTGCTCCTTAAAAGGTACTAAAAGTTATATTTATAGTAATAATATCAAATTTTTGATAAAATTAGCCCAAAAAAGGATATATAATAATGAACGAAGCAAAACTGATTTGGATGGACGGTGAGTTTATTCCTTGGAATGACGCTAAAGTTCACGTATTGACTCATACACTTCATTATGGAAACGGTGTTTTTGAAGGTACAAGGGCATATCAGACTGAAGACGGCTTGGCGATTTTCAGACTGCAGGATCATACTAAAAGACTTCTTAATTCTGCAAAAATCGTGAAAATAGACGTTCCTTTCTCACAAGAAGAGCTTGAAGAGGTACAGCTTGAACTGTTAAGAAAAAACGATTTTAAACAAAACGTATACATTAGACCTCTTATATTTTTAGGTTATGGGAAAATGGGTCTTTATCATATAGGTGCGCCTGTACATGTTGCTATTGCAGCATGGGAGTGGGGTGCATATCTTGGTGAAGAAGGTCTTGAAAACGGAATTAGGGTAAAAGTTTCTTCAATTACGAGAAACCCTGTTAAATCTACATTCGGTAAAGCAAAAGCAGTTGCGAATTACCTAAACTCTCAAATGGCTAAATACGAAGCTATTGAAGCGGGATACGAAGAAGCTCTTATGCTTGATGACGAAGGCTTTATCGCAGAAGGAAGCGGAGAGTGTTTCTTTATCGTAAGAGACGGTGTTTTAATCACTCCACCAAACGACAATTCCCTTGAATCTATCACTCAAGCGACTGTGCTTGAACTTGCAAGGGAAAGAGATATTCCTGTTGAGAGAAGAAGAATTACAAGAGATGAGGTTTATATAGCCGATGAAGCGTTCTTTACGGGAACTGCAGCTGAGGTTACTCCGATCAGAGAAGTTGATGGAAGAATCATCGGAAACGGTAAAAGAGGGGAAATTACAAAAGAGCTCCAAGAAGCCTATTTTGATGTAGTGTACGGAAGAGATAAAAGCTACAAACACTATTTAACATACATATAATATAAAGATTATAAAATCTCAAATGAGAGATTTTTTCTCTTAATTCAAAAAAAGGAAATAAATGCCAGCAGATTTGAACGGTTGGATGAACAACAAAAACAATAACGACAAAAACAATAACAAATTCGAACCTCCAAAGTTTGAACCTCCTAAATTTATTCAGGGCAATAGCGGATTTGGTGTAATAATTATAGCGGTGCTTATAATTTTCGGAATTATGTTTAAACCGTGGGTGATAATTAATGAAGGTGAAGTTGGTATTTTGGCTACAACAGGAAAATTCAGCCCGAATCCTTTAAATCCCGGGTTACATTTTTACGTGCCTGTAATTCAAAAGGTGATTGTAGTTGATACTAAAGTGCATATGATAAGCTATAAAAGAAATCAGGAAGTGGGAACAATGCCAGACAGATACGGTACGATTAAAGTATATCCTGCAATTAACGTGCTTGATGCAAGGGGTCTTCCGATTACGGTGGAGCTGTCTGTGAGTTACAGATTAAACCCTAAAGAAGCTGCGTATGTGGTTAAAACATACGGACTTAACTGGGAAGACAAGATTATCAACCCTATTGTAAGGGATGTGGTAAGAAACGTTATAGGTAAATATCCTGCAGAAGAGATACCTACTAAAAGAAACGAAATTGCCACTAAAATAGAAAATCAAATTAGAGACCAGCTTATGAAAATAGAACACAGACCTGTGATATTTGAAAGTTTTCAGCTCAGAGACATTATCTTGCCTGAAAACATCAAAAGACAAATCGAAAGAGTACAGATAGCAAAACAGGAATCAGAAAGAGCAAAATACGAAGTGTTAAGAGCTAAACAGGAAGCAGAGAAAAAAGCAGCAATCGCAAAAGGTATTGCGGATGCGAAAAAAATCGAAGCTCAGGGGAAAGCGGAAGCTATGCTGATTGAATCAAAAGCTCAGGCTCAGGCGAATAAAATTATCAGCGAATCATTAACTCAGAATCTTTTAAAACTCAAAGCCCTTGAAGTTCAAAACAAATTTAATGAAGCGTTAAAAGAAAACAAAGACGCCAAAATTTTCTTAACACCTGGAGGAGCTGTGCCTAATATTTGGATGAATATTGACGATAATAAAAAAGTAATATCTACAACTAAATAAGGAAAAGAATGGTAGATTTTAAAAAAAACGGGGGTCTTGTTCCCGTTATTGTACAGGATGCGGACACGAATGAAGTTCTTATGCTTGCTTATATGAATGAAGAGGCTCTTAAACTTACACAGGAAACAGGGTTTGCTCATTATTTTTCAAGAAGCAGAAATAAACTGTGGAAAAAGGGTGAGAGCAGCGGTCATACGCAGGAAGTAAAAGATATATTGATCGACTGTGACAACGATACGATTTTGCTTAAAGTTAAACAAAACGGTGTTGCCTGTCATACAGGTAGAAAGTCGTGTTTTTTTACAAAACTTGATACAAATGAAATAATATTGGACAAAGAAAAAGAAATAGAGTATAATTTCATCGACGAACTCTATCATACTTTACTCGATAGAAAAAATGCTAATCCAGAAACTTCATATGTTTCTTCATTATACCACAAAGGTGAAAATTCACTTCTTAAAAAAGTAGCGGAAGAAGCGGCGGAGTTTTGTTTTGCAGTTAAAGATGATAACACTAAAGAAATTATATATGAAGCGGCCGATTTGGCCTTTCATACATTAATTGCTTTAGCTTTAAAAAATATTCATCCGGAAGCCGTTTTGGAAGAACTTAAAAGAAGAGAAGGCGTAAGTGGAATAGAAGAAAAAAGGAACAGAAAAAAATGATTCCTTACTTTACTATCTTACATTGGCTCGATATAGTATTCTTTTTAGTTTTATTTATATTTTTGGTCATAATCTCCATAAAAGCTGCCGGTAATAGTACAAAGTTATTATTAAGTATGATTTTTGCTTCATTTTTGGTTACTGCTTTTGGAGCGGGCCTTGGTCTTGTGATTTTGGAAAAATATACCAAAAAAGCAAAGCTTATAAATGTAAAGCAAAGAAGAGTTTTGATCAATGAAACATTGGTTCTAAAAGGTAGAGTCAAAAATATAGGTAAATTTAAAATTAATTACTGTAAACTTGAAATAAAACTTGTTAATAATGGTTGGGGCGGTAAATTTACAAAAGGAAGCTTCTTCAAACCGGGAGGTTTGAGTATTTTTGGAAGTAAAGATAAACAGCAAGCCAAACCTAATACAGTAAAAGCAACGAGAATAATCATAAAAGACGGTCTGTTGCCTGGAGAAGTAAAAGATTTCTCTGCAATTATTCCGTATCCTCCGTATTTTAAAAATACCTACTTGAATTATAAACTCTACTGCCATTAATTTAGCTTTTAAATCGCTAAGTAAATAAATTGTGAAGTTATGAAGCGGAAGCTTCAAGGTACAAAAGTTTAGTTGCAACATTAATATATAAAATAAGGAAAAAAATGACATTTAATGATTTTAATTTAAAAAAAGAAATACTAAAAAGATTGGAAGAAATCGGATTTGAAAAACCGTCTCCGATTCAGGAAAAAGCGATCCCTGTAGTTCTTCAGGGTAAAGATATTGTAGCTCAGGCTCAAACAGGTACTGGTAAAACAGCTGCATTTGGACTACCGATTCTTAATATGCTTGAAAAAGGGCAAAAAGCTCTTATTATTACTCCGACAAGAGAACTTGCTATTCAGGTAAGTGAAGAAATTTTCAGATTCGGAAAACACCTCGGAATCCATACTGCTACAGTTTATGGAGGAAGCAGCTATTCAAGACAGATTAACCACATCAAAAATTCTGAAGTAATCGTAGCGACTCCCGGAAGACTAATAGATCTTTTAAGCAGCGGTAAAATCGATATTGCACCTGAGTATGTGGTGCTTGACGAAGCTGATGAAATGCTTGATATGGGATTTTTGGATGATATTAAAGAGATTTTCAAATACGTACCGAGCAACAGACAAACGCTTCTTTTCAGTGCGACAATGCCAAAACCGATTTTAAGTTTGGCAAAAACGATTCTTAAAGACCCAGAATTTATTCAGATTACAAAAAAAGAAGTAACCAACGAAAATATCAAAGAATACTTTTACGTAATCGACGAACATGAAAGAAACGACGCTTTAATAAGACTAATTGATTATAAACAGCCTAATAAAGCGATAGTGTTTTGTAGAACAAAAAAAGATGTAGATACGGTGGCTGACTTTTTAAGCGGTGTAGGTTTTGATGCAAAAGGTCTTCACGGTGATATGGACCAAAGAAAAAGAGAAGAAGTTATCAAAGGATTTAAAGGTAACAGAATAGAAATACTTGTAGCGACTGATGTAGCGGCAAGAGGTCTTGACGTAAATGATGTTACACATGTATTTAACTATCACTTACCACTTGATCCTGAGAGCTATGTTCACAGAATCGGAAGAACAGGAAGAGCCGGTAAAGAAGGTATGGCTATTTCGCTTGTAACTCCTCATGAATTCAGAGCTCTTAGTAAAATTCAGAAAATTTCTAAAATTGAACTAAAAGAAGTACCGACACTTCAAGATGTGAAAAATACAGAAATCCAAAAAATTATGGAAAAAATAAGTTCAATTGAACCTAACACAAAATCTATTGAAATTGTAGAAGTGTTACAAAACGATTTTGACCTATTTACAATAGCTACAAAATTTGCAAGTATGCTTTTTGAAAAAGATGCAGACGGTAAAGAGAGAATCGGAAAAAGTTTAAAAGAAGCAAAAAGACTTCTTGAAAGAAGCGCTAACTCAAAAGGCGGAAACGATAGAGACAGAAGAAGAGGTAGAAGAGGAAATTTCAGAGGCGGCAGAAACTCTGGAAGAGGCAGAAGAAGATAATCTTCTTCTTTTGTTTTTATTTAAATAAGTGCCTGACACTATAAATTTTATTTTAAATTATGTTTATATTTTTGTGTAAATTCTTATTGAATATATGAAGTGTATAATAAAAAAAAGAAAAAAATGTGATTATTTTCTTTTTAAAACATGTTTGTCTAATATTACACAGCCGAAGATTCCTTCAAACACTTTTATTTCATTTATTGTTCCGACTACTTTTATTTCATGTTTTCTTTTTTCTTTCATAATTGTTTCGCTTTCAAATTCAACCACATCTCCGACTTTTACGGGAGCCATAAATTCACACTGACTTCTTACTAATACCACGTAAGGATGATTAACAGTGGCCATGGCACAAAAATCAGCAGCTCCGAATGTAAAACCGCCATGAACAAGCCCTTCTTCATCAACGGCCATATCTTCAGTTGTTTCAAGCCTTACTTTTGCCGTATCTTCTCCTATTTCAATTAACTGACCGAATTTTTTGTTAAATTTCAGGTGCGTATTTAATTCTTGTGTTTCCATCTATTCTCCTAAGAGTTTTTGTGTTATTTTATCTAAATCTTTTTGTATAAATAAAGGATTGTATTTTTGCATAAAAGGATGCGAAACTTCAAAATAGTGTTTTTCGTCAAAAAGGTTTATAGCCCAAGTAAATTCAATACCGTTTGAATCAAGGTAATATTTGTTTAATAAAAAGTCGTTAATCATTCCGAGTTTGCTGCTAAATACCATAAAAAGTTTAGCATTGAAAATATTTAAAAAGTCTATCATTTTAAATTTATCCTTTACAGGTACCAAAATGCCGCCGGCTCCTTCTATTAATAAAACATCACATAAAGGTTTGATTTTTTCATAAGAGGTTTTTATTTTTTGAAAGTCGACTTCTCCTGATACATAAGGAGCTGCGGGTAAAGAGTGTCTGACGGGAACAATGTCTTCAATTGAAAGTTGTTGTAAAAAAGGATTTAATTCTTTAGCTTTGTTGTAAAGTTTATAACCGTCGGCGGGAATTTTATCTACGCCTGTTTCTATCGGTTTTATTACTCCTACTTTATAGCCTTTTTTTGCAAACATTTCCATGAGTAAAAGAGTTGAATAGGTTTTTCCCTGGTCCGTATTGTTAGCAGATACAAATATATTCATTCGCAGCCTTTAAAAAGTGATATAATAATTATATACAAACTTCAGACTGTTTAGGCAAGGAAAAATTATGAAAAGAAAAATAGGTTTTTGGGAAGCTTTTAGTATTGGTGTCGGAGGAATGGTAGGAGGAGGGATATTTGCAGTTTTGGGACTGACAATTGATTTGGCTAAAGGAGCAGCACCGGTTGCATTTTTGATAGCCGGGATTATTGCTTTAATTACATCTTATTCGTATGTTAAATTATCTATTACTTATCCGAGTGAAGGCGGTAGTATTGAATATATAGTACAGGCTTTTGGTAATAATCTGTTTTCGTCGGTTGTAAATAATTTGCTTTTAATAAGTTATGTAATAATGTTGAGCCTTTATGCTTATGCATTCGGAAGCTATGCAAGTGCGCTTTTTTTTGGTGATGAGGTGATGTGGTTTCATAAATTATGTGCAAGTGCAGTAATAATTTTATTTGTGATGATTAATTTAATGGGAGCTTTTTTAACAGGAAAAGCCGAAGACTTAATGGTTTTTATTAAAGTGGCGATTTTGCTTATATTTGTAGCGGCAGGGATTTTTAGTGCAGATTTTCACAGGCTTTCACCAGAGTATTGGGAAAGTATGTTGAAAATTGTGACAGGAGGGCTTATCATTTTTCTTGCGTATGAGGGATTTGAGCTTATTGCAAATACCGCAAAAGATATAGACAATCCTAAAAGAACTCTTCCAAGAGCATTTTATAGTGCAGTAATTTTTGTGATTTTTTTATATGTAAGTATTGCTATTGTAACAGTCGGAAATGTGAGTTTTGAAGAAGCCAAAAGAGCTCAGGACTATGTATTGGCGATAGCAACCGAGCCGTTTTTCGGTAAAGCCGGGTTTGTGATTATTTCCGCAGCGGCACTTCTTTCAACAGCCAGTGCGATTAATGCAACACTTTACGGAGGTGGCAGGGTAGGATATTTGGTAGCGAAATTAGGAGAACTTCCAAGCGAATTTGCAAAAAAAGTGAAAGAAGGCTATGAGGGGATGCTGATTTTGGGACTGATGGCTATAATTTTTGCAACTTCTTTTGATATTCAAAATATTTCTGTTGCAGGAAGTTTAGGGTTTTTATTAATATTCGGACTTGTTAATCTTGCAAATTTTAAACTGAGAAATAAAACAAATTCAAATGCTTTAATTTCAATACTTGGGACCGTACTATGTTTTGGTGCGGCAGCAATTTTGGTGGGATATAATGCTAAAAATTCACCTGAAAGTTTAAAAAGTAGTCTTTTGGTGATTGTAATTGTGATTTTATTTAGTTTTGTGTATTATAAGCTCGGTAAAAAAATGCAAAGTATACTTGATGAAGATTTAAGAAAAGGTATTTAATGGCTGACGATATGGAAAAAACGGAAGATCCCACCCCCAAAAAACTACAGGATGCGAGAAAAGAGGGTAATGTTCCGAAATCAATGGAAACAAGCGGATTTGTTGTTTTATTTGTTGCTATTATCGTTATTATTTTTTATCTTAAATATATTACGTATTATTTAGAAAAATTTTATATGTACTATACTTCTTTTATAGGTGTAGAAATAACAAAAAACATTGTTTTTGAGATAGTGCTTAAATCAGCCCTTAATTTTTTTATATTATTAGCTCCACTGTTAGGAGCTGTAGTTCTTGCGGGAATATTGGGCAATGTAATGCAGTTTGGATTTTTATTCACCGTTAAGCCGATAATTCCAAAGTTTGAAAAGATAAATCCGATTAAAGGTATAAAAAGGCTTTTTTCTCTTAAAACCTTAGTGGAAGGTATAAAAATGACACTAAAGGTTTCAGTGGCTTTTGGTGTCGGAGCATGGCTGTTTATGAAATTTTTAGAAGAGATTCCTAAACTTGAACTTATGAGCTTTTTTGAACAGCTGAAATGGTTTGAAGAAAAAGCTTTAATCATTATATCCGCGATGCTTGCAGTATTTTTGGTCTTTGCGGCAATTGATTTTATCTATCAGAGATATAGTTACAAAAAATCGCTTCGTATGAGCAAACAAGAAATAAAAGACGAATATAAACAAACGGAAGGTAACCCTGAAATTAAAGCTAAGATAAGACAGCTTCAAAGGGAAATGGCTAAAAAAAGAATGATGAGTGAAGTACCTAAAGCCGATGTTGTAATTACAAACCCTACGCACTATGCCGTGGCTATAAGGTATGATAAAACAAAAGACGAAGCTCCAAGGGTAATTGCTAAAGGTGTAGATAATCTTGCGCTTAAGATTAAAGAAATAGCAAGGGAACATGATATTATGATTGTGGAGAATCCTCCTCTTGCAAGGGAGCTTTATAAGCTTGTGGATATTGACGAGCTGATACCTCAAAAACTTTATAAAGCTGTTGCGGAAGTGCTTGCGTTTGTTTATAAGGCAAAAGGCAAGGTTTAATCAATGGTTAATGGCAAGTTGAAAATGGAAAATGTTACAATTGAGAATTGAGAATTGAGGCAGTGCCAGACCCTGATTAGTAGATAATTATCTACTAATATACTAATTACTAATAAAGCAATATATCAGTTAATTTCAACGACCTCAACAAGTTTAATTAACCTTAAGAACATTATTACTTTAATAACCAATCCACCGCCATTAATGTTATAATTTCAACAAAAAGGCTTGTTATGGAAATTTATAAACAGATATGGGATGAAATTAAAAAAGCCGATAATATCTTACTTATTGCTCATATAAATCCTGACGGTGACGCTCTTGGAAGTGAGCTTTCACTTTATCCTATTTTAAAAAGAATGGGTAAAAAGGTTACCGTTTTTAATGCAACGAAACCATTACCCGAATATCTTGATTTTTTGCCAAACTTTGACAAAGTTACAAATAAATTACCTAAAAAAACTGATCTTACAATTTCATTTGACTGTGGAAGTTTTGACAGATTGGGACTGGAAGAGAAGCCTTCTTTTTTAATAAACATAGATCATCATATTTCCAACACGAACTACGGGGATATAAATTTAATAGAACCTAATCATGCTTCCACCTCACAAGTGATATACGATATATTAAAAGCGAATAATATTGACATTCCTGCAGATACCGCCGTTTGTATTTATACGGCTCTTGTAACGGATACTGGAAGTTTCCAATATGAAAGTGTAAATGATAAAGTGTTTGAATGCGCGGCTGATTTGGTTAGATGCGGTGTAAAACCGGATTTTGTTTCAAAAATGCTTTTTCAAAGAGACAGACTTTCACGCCTTAGACTTCTTGCAAAAGCATATGAAACCATTGAAATGTGCTGTGAGGGTAAAGTCGCTTTTGTTGAAGTAACAAAAGAAATGATGGAAATTACAGGTGCTATAAAAGATGATACGGATACTATAGTTAACAGTGTAAGAGCTTTGGCTCCAGTTGAAGTGGCTTGTATGTTAAGGGAAGATGATGAAGGTATAAAAATTTCTCTTAGAAGTAAAAACTATGCAGATGTAAGTAAAATTGCACAAAAACACGGTGGCGGAGGACATATCAGAGCAGCTGGCGCAACAATAAAAGGTGAATTTGATTTTGAAAAAGTAAAAGAAATGCTAAAAAAAGATTTGAAAGAGATAGTTTAGCATTAACCTCAAATTAACTACCGTTTTGTAAAATTTTGAAAAAAGGATATATATGAAGAAATTATGGATTTTAATACTGCTTTTAATTGCTGGTGCAGCTGGGTTTGTATATTTTTCTCCGATGTTTGAAAAAACTCCTCCGAGTATTCAAATCGAAAGTAACGGATTTACGAATCTTAAAAAACCGTTAAAAGTAATTTTAAAAGACGAGTCCGGAATTAAATATTATCGTGTAACTATGATTGCGGGTGGAGTCGTAAGCGAACTCGCTACTCTTACAGATCCGGCAATGGGGAAAGAAGTTGTACTTAAAATCAATCTTCCGAAAACAAACGCAAAACAGATAAAAATAAATATTGCTGCCGTTGATAATTCAAAATGGCATTTTTTTGCGGGCAACGAAGCAAAAAAAAGTATAATATTGCAGGTCGATACTACAGCACCTTTGACTGAAATAATTAACAATTCTTATGCTATAGGAAACGGTGGAAGTGCAGCTGCTGTTGTTAAAGTAAGCGATGAAAACCTTAAAGATAAATATATTTTGGTTAACGGAAAATACAGATTTAACCTAACTCCATTTGTGAAAAAAAATTATTATGTTGCTTTAATTGCATGGCCTGTAAAAGAAAAAACGTTTGATGCCGAACTTGTAGCGGAAGACATGGCAGGAAATATTGTAAAAGAGCATATTCCTTATTATTGGAGAAAATACAGATATCCGAAAGCAAAAATTAAAATAAGTGATAAATTTATTAATAGTGTTGCAAAAAGAGTACTTGAAAAAATGGATATACCTATTCCAAACGATCCTGTTGAGATATTTAAAAAAGTAAATGAAACTGTAAGAGCAATGAATGAGAAAGAAATACACGATCTTACTGATAAAGTATATGAAGATAAAATAAGTTATTTTTCTATTGCAAGATTCAATCCACTGCCGGGAAGTGCAGTAAGAGCTTATTTTGGAGAGCAGAGAACTTACTATTATAAAGGCGAAAAGATTTCTAATGCTATTCATAAGGGAATAGATCTTGCTAAAGTAAAAAGAGCGAAAATTTATTCAAGCAATTACGGTAAAGTTATTGCTGAAAAATATATTGGTATATATGGTAATACATTAATTGTATATCATAAATTAGGATTATACACCTTGTATGGACACACTTCGGTATTTAAAGTTAAAGTGGGTGATAAGATCAGAAGAGGCCAGGTAATAGCAAGAACCGGTTCAACAGGAGCGGTGTTTGGCGATCATCTCCATTTCGGAGTTTATGTACAGGGTTATGCTGTAAATCCTATAGAATGGATGGATCCAAGATGGATTAAGCTAAATGTTACAAATGTAATTAATGGGGCGAAAAGGATAATCAATAAATGAGACAAAAGACCATAAGAGTTTTTGAAGTAGACGATTATGAAAATTTAATAAAAGTAGTTGAAAGCAAATACGAGCTAATTAAAAACTACTATTTTTTATTGAAAGAGTCGAATAAAGAAATTGAAAATTTTTTAAGGTCAAAAAATTTGTCTTATTTTGTAAGTAATTCGGAAGGTTTTACTCCTAAAAAGGAAATATCGCAAGAAATAAAAGTCGTAGAAAAAGAAATAATTAAAAAAATAAAAACCGAAACACGTATTTATGATAAAATTATACGTAGCGGAGAAGAAATTTTGACAGAAGATAATTTGGTGTTTTTAAACAGAATTAATGCCGGTGCTAAAATTAAGAGCAGTGGTAATATTGAGATTTTTGACGAATGTGAAGGTCGTGTGGTTTGCGACGGAGATTATATGATTGTAAAAAGAAACATTAAAGGTACAATTATATTCAAAGGCGCCGATATAGGTAAAATTGATAAACTCACATTGATAAGCGATAATATGAAGAAGGTTTTAGAATGAAACAAAGAACTATAAAAAGGCCTGTGGAAGCTATAGGTATAGGACTTCATAAAGGAGTTCCGGTAAAACTTAGACTTGAACCGATGGCTGAAGACAGCGGTATTGTTTTTTACAGAAGCGATAAAGGGGTAAGTATACCTTTAAGTCCAGATTATGTAGTAGATACCAAAATGGCCACTGTAATAGGCAACGAAGGTGTTATGGTTTCCACAATCGAACATTTAATGAGTGCAATTTATGCATTCGGAATAGACAATTTAAGAATAATCGTTGATAACGATGAAGTGCCTATTATGGATGGAAGTGCAATAAGTTTTGTAATGATGATTGAAGAAGCCGGAATCAAAGAACTTGAAGCACCAAAAAAATTTATTAAAATCACTAAAGAGGTAGAAATAAAAGACGGGGACAAATTTGCAAAATTGAAACCTAACGAGAAAATAAGTTTTGATTTTGAGATTAACTTTGATCATCCTGTTATCGGTAATCAAAAATATATGTTTAATTTTTCTACTAAAAATTATATTGAAGAGATTGCAAGAGCAAGAACTTTCGGATTTTTAAAAGAAGTACAATATTTAAGAAGTATAGGACTCGCTCTGGGAGGGAGTTTAGAAAACGCGATTGTACTTGACGATAAAAAAATATTAAACGACTCATTAAGATTTGAAGATGAATTTGTAAGACATAAAATTCTTGATGCAATAGGCGATATGAGTCTTTTAGGCGGTAATTTTATAGGTAGTTATGAAGCTTTTGCAAGCGGGCATCATTTAAATCACTTATTAACAAAAGAGTTGGTAGCACAAGAAGCTTTTGAAATTGTTACGTTTGAAAAAGAAGGAGAAAAAGCGGTTGCAAAAGCCTTTAGTTGATATAGTTGCTATTGTTATTTCTAAACCTTTATTAATCGGCATTTATAAAAACGGAAAACTTATAGAAAAAATTGAAAAAGAAGGTATGACAAGCGATGTTTTACCTTCTCTCTTCGATGAAATACTTCAAAAATACGAAATTAATTCAATAATCTATTCAAAAGGGCCGGGCAGTTTTATGGCTATTAAACTTGCATATGTTTTTTTTAAAACATTTGAAGTGGCAAAAAAAATAAAACTTTTAGCGGCGGACGGGTTTTATTTTAATAAAAACATGCCTATAAAAGCTGTAGGGAATAGTTATTTTGTAAAAAAAGAAGGTATAATTACACTTAAAAAAGAGTTAGAAGAAGGTACGTTTGAGCTTCCGACAGAGCTAAAAATTACAGATTTTAGTGAGGAAACAGAGCCTCTTTATATTTTAAAAGCAGTTTAAGAAGGGATTTGATGGTAATTACAGTTCCAGCCACAAGTGCGAATTTAGGTCCGGGTTTTGACACGTTAGGACTTGCGCTTAATTTAAGAAATGAAATAGAAATAGTAAAAAGCGACTATACGAGTATTGAAATATACGGAGAAAATGCTGAGTATTTAAGAACGTTAAAAAGAAACTATTTCGTTGAAATATTTATGGATCATTATAAAAATTTAACAGGAAAAGAAGATAGTTTTAAATTTAAGTTTAATAATAAAATCCCTCTCTCACGTGGACTCGGAAGCTCTTCAGCTGTAATTATAGCTGCAATTACGGCAGCTTATGAAATGGCACAGGTTCCATATAAAAAAGACAGAATAATTAATTTAGCTCTTTCATATGAGCCACATCCTGATAACATAACACCTGCGGCATTAGGTGGCTTTTGTGTTGCGAAGCTTAGAAAAAACAGGGTTTATTTTCTTAAAAAATTTATACCGACATATTTAAGAGCCGTAGTCGTAATACCGAATAGAACAATTTCAACTCAAAAAAGCAGAAACGCTCTTAAGGCGCATTACAATTTAAAAGATATTGTTACGAATATATCATCAGCTTCGATGATTACAGCTGCTTTTTTTAGTGAAAAATTTGAAATTTTAAGAAATGTGGTAGAAGATAAAATTCATCAGGAAAACAGAATGAAAGCCGTACCGGAGCTGTTTAAAGTAAGAGAAATCGCATTAAGAGAAGGTGCGTTGATGTCGACACTCAGCGGCAGCGGCTCTACTTTTTTCAATCTTGCGTATAAAGATGACGCATACAGTATATACAATGTACTTAGAGATAATTTTAAAGATTTTACTATTAAAATACTTCAATTTGACAATGTAGGAGTAAAAGTATACAATTAACAACAGACAATGGAAAATGGATAATGGAAAATGAACATAAACCGATACGGATGTGTGTCGTATGCCGTAAAAGGCTTTTTCAAAAAGAACTTTACAGGTTACAGTGTAAAAATAGAAAACTGAGTCCTTTTGACGGATTTGGAAGAAGCTTTTATGTGTGTGACAACTGTAAAAACGAAAAAAAATTTATAAATTATATATCTAAAATATGTAAAATTACAAAAGAAAAAGCGAAAGAGGAAATTGTTCATTTTCCATTTTCCATTTTAAATTAAAAAAGGAGTTTACTTGAAGATAAAAGTATCAGAGGTTGCAAGAGAACTGGGTCTTAAAGCGAAAGAAGTAGTAGATATTGCAAAAGAAATCGGAATTGAGGCAAAAACAAGAGGTGAAATTTCACCAATGGATGCTGCAAAAATTCAGGAATATTTTTTAAACGGCGGTAAAAAAGAAGAAAAACCGAAACCTAAAAAAGAAGAAGCGAAAAAAGAGGTAAAAGAAGAAAAACCTCAAAGAAGAAGACGCTCTCGTGGTAGTTTTAACGATTTGGTTAAAAAAACTCAAAAAGGTATTGAGGTAGTTAAAAAAGCGGAACCTAAACCTGAATTAGAAAAAAAAGAAGAAAAACAAGAAATACAGGCAGAAACTCAAAAATCTAAGCCGAAACCAAAACCGAAGCCTCAACCTGCTAAAAAAAGAGAAGAAAAAGAACTTCAAATCAATGTTGATTTGGCTGATATGGATGTAATTGAAGAAAATCAGGTTGAGCTTTTAGATTTATATTTTAATGATTTAAATCTTAAAAACGACGAAGAACTTGAAGAGAAAGCAAAAACTAAAACTCAACAGCAACAGCAAAAACAGAAAAAAACGCAGCCTGTTAAAAGAAAAAAACCAAGTGAAGGCGGAATAACAAAAGAAACTGCGAAAAAGAAGAAAAAGAAAAAGAAAAAAGATGCTGAAATTAAAACGATAGTAATACCAAAAGAAGTTAGAGTTTATGAATTTGCCGAAGCGATTAATAAACCGTTAGAAGAGGTAATAGAAGCATTAAGAGAGCTTGGAGAAGAAAGAGATAAAAACGACTTTTTAGGTGAAGAATATATTGAAACTCTTGCGGAAGAGTTTGAAATTCCGGTAGAAGTATATGACCCTCTTGCAGAATTTGATTATGTTAAAAAGTATGACTCAGTTGAAGATGACGAAAATGACCTTGTAGAAAGACCTCCGATCGTTACAATTATGGGGCATGTAGACCACGGTAAAACTTCTCTTTTAGATAGAATAAGAAACAGTAGAGTTGCTGCTAAAGAAGCAGGAGGAATTACTCAGCACATCGGTGCGTATATGGTTGAAAAAGACGGTAAAAAAATTACGTTTATAGATACACCTGGACACGAAGCATTTACAGAAATGAGAGCAAGGGGAGCCCAGGTAACTGACATCGCTATTATCGTAGTAGCGGCAGACGACGGTGTAATGCCTCAGACAAAAGAAGCAATTGCGCATGCACAGGCGGCTGAAGTGCCGTTTATAGTAGCGGTAAACAAAATTGACAAACCTCAAGCAAACCCTGATTTAGTTAAGTCTCAATTAGCGGAGATGGGAATTACACCTGTTGAATGGGGTGGAGAGTATGAATTCGTTAACGTGTCTGCAAAAACGGGAGAAGGTATAGACGACTTACTTGAGACTATCCTACTTCAGGCTGAAATGATGGAGCTTAAAGCAAATCCTAAAAGAAAAGCTAAAGCAGTCGTTATTGAAAGTAGGGTTGAAAAAGGAAAAGGACCTGTTGCGACCATTATTGTTAAAAACGGTACGCTTAAAAAAGCAGACAGTTTCGTATGTGGTAAAACGTACGGACGTGTGAGACTTATGATTGATGATCTTGGTAAACCGAAAAAAGAAGTATTACCTGGTGAGCCTGCGGAAATTACAGGGTTTGACGAAGTTCCTATGGCTGGTGACGTACTTGTGGCGGTTGAGAGTGATAAAATAGCTAAAGAAACAGCAGAAAAATGGAAAGAGTTCTTAGAAGAGAGAGAAAAATCAAAATCAACAAAAGCTACTCTTGAAGATCTACAGAAAATGATTTTAGAGGGTGAACTTAAAAAACTTCCTGTAATCGTAAAAGCTGATACCCAGGGAAGTGTTGAAGCGATTAAAGGTAGCCTTGCAAAACTTAAAAACGAAGAAGTTAAAGTGGACATTATTCACAGCGACGTAGGTGCTATTACGGAAAATGATGTTATTTTGGCAAAAGCAAGCGAGCCACACGCAATTATTTTAGGATTTAACGTTAGGCCTACAAGCGGTGCCAAAAACAAAGCTAAACAAGAGGGTATTGAGATTAGAACGTACTCTATCATTTACGATCTGATTGATGATGTAAAAGAACTTCTTTCAGGTCTTATGACGCCTAAAGTTACAGAAGAAGTAACGGCTACTATTGAAGTTAGGGATGTGTTTATGGTACCTAAAGTGGGTGCTGTCGCCGGATGTTACGTACAGGACGGTGTGGTACACAGAGGTGACTTTGTAAGAGTTATCAGAGACGGTGTCGTTATATACGATTCTAAACTTGCGAGTCTTAAAAGATTCAAAGACGACGTTAAAGAAGTCGGTAAAGGTTTTGAGTGCGGTATTATGGTTGAAGGATACAACGACGTAAAAGTAGGCGATATCCTTGAAACATACAGAAAAATCGAAGAAAAAGCGAAATTTGAAGGGTAAGAATGGGCAAAAGTATTAAAGTCCAGAGAAAAGAGTCTATTTTAAAAGAGATAATTCCTGAGGCTCTTTCACAGATGAATGACGGAAGAATAAGAGGCTTAAGCGTTGTGGACGTCGTATGCTCAAGAGACGGAAGCGACGCTAAAGTTTACCTTGAAAAAAGTTATTTAAACGATAAAGAACAAAAAGCAAGCCTCAAGCAGCTTAAACAGGCAAGAGGCTATATTCAAAACTATTGCCTTAAATCTACGGGATGGTTTAAAGTTCCGAATCTCAGTTTTACGTTTGACGATCTGCTTGAGCAGGAAAACAAAATGGAAGATCTTTTCAATAAAATTTCCAAAAAATGATCTTTGTCACCGACCTTGACAAGACGTTTTTGCGAAGCGACCTTTCTCTTAGCGATTACAGCAAAAACGTCTGGAATTCATTTGTTTATCCTTTGACAATAGCAACTGCCAGAAGCTATAAAGGTGCAACCACACTTCTTAAAGGGCTAAACCTCAAATATCCTCTCGTACTGCTTGACGGTGCTATGATAGCTATGCCTGATGGTAAAATACTTAAAACAAACGATATTGATAAAAAAACAGGTGATGAATTGATTTTTCTTATTGAAAAAGAGTTTGACGAAAGACCTTTGATTGTCGGGTTTGATGAACCTGGGAGAGAGAAATTTTTATATCCGAAATATTTAAACAGATACCAGCAGGAACTTCTGCAAAATTATAAAAACGACAGCAGGGTTTTAAACATTGAAAAGCTAAGAGCCCTTAAACATAATCTGAAACTTGTATATCTCGGAGATGAATTGACGCTTAGCGAAATAGAAAAAAAAGTAAAAGAAAATTTTAACCTTGAAACGAAGCTAAGTAAAGACCCGTATATGGAGTGCTATTTTTTAACTATTTTACACCCTTTGGGTGATAAAGCTCATGCACTTAAAGAAGTTGAAGAAATTATGGAAGTAGAACCTGAAAAAGTAACGGTTTTTGGTGATAGTCATAACGATATAGGGATGTTTGAGTATGCCGGTAAGTCTGTTGCGGTTAAAAACGCAGTTGACGAAGTAAAACAAAGAGCGGATATTGTTTTACCTCATACAAATGATGAAGATGGTGTAGCAAAATATCTTTCACAATATATAAAATTAAAATGAAAAATAGAGAGTGAAAAATTAAAAGTGAGAAGTTCCGGGAAAATAAATAGAATTGAGGATAATACTTAATAACAGTTACTAAACTGTGCAACAAGCTGATTTCATAACTAACCTTAACAACCCCAATAACCAACATACTAATACACAAATCAACCTTAGTAAAAATATTAGATTTTAAGATTGGTTTGGTACTATAATTAAGCAAAAATGATATAATTAAATAAAAAAGGGATTTAATGAACAGAAGCGAATTAAACGATATTATTAAAAACATCGTTGAAGATAATGGATGCGATTTATATGATATTGAACTTAGCGAAGAAGGAGGGCATAAATATTTTAGGGTATATATTACCAAGCCTGGTGGTGTAAGCCTTAATGACTGCGCTAAAATAAATAATTTAATCTCTCCTATTTTCGATATAGAAGACCCGGTTGAAGGAAAATATTTCCTTGAAGTGAGTTCACCCGGACTTGAAAGAAAACTTACTAAGCCTGAACATTTTGAAAAAAGTATAGGGGAAAAAGTAAAAGTAACTACCAACGACGGAACAAAACTAAAAGGTGAGCTGAAAAGTTTTATCGACAACGTGGCCGAGATAGGAAAAGAAAAAGTAAACTTTGACGATATCAAAAAAGCTAAAACTTATATCGAGTGGAATACATATAAATACGAAGAATAATGGAGAATGCACAATTGAGAATTGAGAAATGGGGATATGTTTTTGATCTAATTATAAACGAAGCGTGGAAATATCAGTTTCTGACTTATCCTAACCCGGCGGTCGGAGCCGCTGTAATCGTTAAGAATCAAATATTTACAGGTGTTCATAAAAAAGCGGGTGAGCCGCATGCGGAGGTGCATGCACTTTGGGAGGCGTATAGGGCTTTTCATGATGCACCTGAACTTTATACTTCAAAAGAAATACATGAGTATTTAAAAAAACATCATAACGGATTTTTTAACGACGCAAACGTATATGTAACACTTGAGCCGTGTGCACACGAAGGAAAAACACCTTCTTGTGCGTATCTTTTAAAAGAATTAAAACCAAAAAGCGTGAGCATCGGTTGGCCGGATCCAATAAAAGGACACGGCGGAGGGGTGGAAATACTTAAAAATTCCGGTATTGATGTTAAGATTTTAAATGATAAAAGATGCTTTCATCTGATAGAGCCGTTTATAAAATGGCAAAATAGGTTTGTGTTTTATAAACTGGCTCTTACGATGAATGGAGCAATTACGGGAGGATATATAAGTTCCGATGAATCGCTTGATTGGGTACATAATATAAGAGATAAGATTGATTTGCTCGTAATAGGTGGAAACACTGTAAGAATAGACAGACCTACCCTTGACGCCAGAAGAGTAAACGGTAAAGCCCCGGATGTATTGATATACTCCAAAAATGACGGAATTGAAAGAGATATTCCGCTTTTTAACGTTAAAAATAGAAAAGTGTTTATCGAAGATAGTTTGGAAAAACTGGAAGATTATAAATTTATAATGATCGAGGGAGGAGAAAGACTTTATAATGAAATAAAACATATGGTTGATTGGAAAGTGTTTATAGTAAGCCCAAAATTTGCGAATAGATTTAATTTCAGAAGTGAAGATGAATTTGAAATATTACATACAAATCAGAGTAGTGATTTAATTGTTTTCGGGAGATAATATGGATATAAAAATATATGATAAGCTTGCAAAAAGATATGATTTTGCCACAAAAGTCGTAAGTTTCGGGATAGAGGAACTTTGGAGATGGATGTTTGTACGTGAAATAAAAAAATACATAAAAAACGGAACGTTAATAGACGTAGCAAGTGCAACAGGAGAAATGGCCAGGGCACTTGATTTTAATAAAATGTATTTAATAGAACCGAGTGCCGAAATGGTAAGGGTTATCGTTGAGAAATTCCAGAAGATGGGGTATAAAAAAGAGGATTTTGAAGTTATATTTGAACAATGTCCACATATAAAACTTAAAAAAAATCAAAAAGAGATTATTATTATTCAGGATACGGCTGAAGATGCAATACTTCATGAAAAAGCTGACATAATTACCGCATTTATGGCTTTGAGGAATTTTGACGATTTAGAAAAAGGTATGGAAAATTTAAAAAAACATATAAAACCAGGGGGATATTTTGCTGTTGTGGAAATGGTAAAAAACGATAGCATAATATCAAAACTCATATTATGGTATATGAATAAAATAGTTCCTGTAATAGCCGGTATGATGCTCGGTATGAAAGAGGAATATAAATTGCTGGGAAAAAGTATAACTTCACTGGATGAAAACAAAATATTGAATAATTTAAAAGGATTTAGTATTGTTAAAAAGCAAAAACTTATATTTCCCATCGCCACTTTAATTATAGCGAAGAGAGATGACGGATAAGGTATTTGATATAAATATTGGGGAAAATATTGAAGTTGTTATAGATTCGAGATTTAAAATCAAAGGTTTTATAGAGTTTATAAGACTTTCTTTTAATAAGCTTGAAATAAACGATAATCAGTATAAAATTTTTTTTGACAAAAAAAACATAAGAAAACATAAGCTATTGCTGCAGGCAATTGCCAATATGTATAAAAAACAAAAAGGCGAGGATGAGAATTTACTACATAAACTTCTTTTGAATTATAAAAAAGACTTAATTATCAAAATTAAAAAATATTCGGTTACTTTTGATGAAAAAGCCATTTATATTACGATTAGAAAGCTTTCAAGCAAAGAATTTGAAATACTGTTTGCAAATCCAAAACCTCCGGTGTTTAATTATATTAAAGGTCTTTTTTTATTTGATTTGATAGATATGAATAACGAAAGGCTGGTTGTAACGTTTAATGAAGAATCTCAAAGAATAGTAAGCGCTTTAGCTTCAAAGCATTCTATTATGGGTTATAAAATTGTGTTTAATATTGATGAAAACGAGTTTTCTTATACCAAAAACTTTAGTGTAGAAGGGTCGTTGAAAGAATATTTAAATAAAGTCAGAAACGCATTGGAGTTATTTGGTGTTTCCACTATTTATGAATTTGATAAAATTAAAAAAGAGTACAGGCGCCTTGCAAAAAAATACCATCCGGATTTGCACAGGCAAAAACCTGAGCTTATTCAGAAAATTTATGCTAAAAAATTTACAAGAGTAAAAGAATCTTTCGAATTACTTGAAGAATATTACAACCAAAAGGCAAAATAAAAATTGAAAAATAAATATATTATAACAGTTACGACTGTTGATGGTTCAAAACATTATTCCGTTCATAAGATAATTAAAAAAATATTGATATTCCTTTTTTTGTTTATCGTATCAGTACTTGTTTTTGGCTTTTTGTACATTAAATATTTACAAAAAGAAGTTAAACAAATTTCTATTCAAAAAACAATCTTAAATCAAAAAGTTATGATGTTAAATCAAAAACTCACTAAACTTAACTCCCAAATAGAACTTGCGCAAAACGAATTACTTAACAAAGAAGCAAAACTTAATAAACTAAGTGAAAAAATTGATGAACTTGAAACAAAAATGGGATTAAAGGGAGATGTGTTTATTTCAAATATTGATATAAAAAACCTCTCCAAAGACACTATAAACGCGCTTCTCGCATCGGTACCAAACGGAAAGCCGGTTAAAAGACTGCTTATAAGTAGTAAGTTTGGATGGAGAATACATCCCATACTTAAAAAAAGAGAGTTTCATCCGGGAATTGATATAAAAGGTAGGGGTACGATTCCTATTTATGCTACTGCTAACGGTATAGTAGTGGGTGCAGGGCTTAATCCGTACGGATACGGATATGTTGTTAAAATGGTAAATGCATTCGGTTTTGTCACTTTTTACGCGCATCTGAGAAAAAATATAAAGGTTAAAAAAGGTCAGTTCGTAAAAAAAGGACAAATTGTCGGATATATGGGAAACAGTGGACTTAGTACCGGTCAACATTTACATTATGAAATAAGATATAATAATAAACCGCTAAACCCAATTTATTTTATTAATTGGAATGCACAGAATTTATTTAAGATATTTAAAAAAGAAAGGAATGTACCATGGGAGTCTTTGATAAAGGCGATACAGGCGTTAATGCAAAAGAAACCACAATAATTTCATCAAAAGCCAAAATAATCGGTAATTTGATTTTAGAGTCCAACATTCATATTGACGGTGAGGTGAAAGGTAAAATTGAATCAAAAGTTCTTGTATCAATCGGAAAACACGGAGTGGTTGACGGAGAAATATACGCTAAAAAGCTTGTAGTTAAAGGAAAATTTATCGGAAAAGCTGAATGCGAAAATATTGAGATATTAAAAAACGGTGTTTTAAACGGTGATATCGTTGTTACAAACCTTATAATAGAAGAAGGTGCTATTTTTGAAGGAAACTGTAAAAAAAGAGGTAAAAAAGAAGAAAAATCACATCCACTCAAGTAATTTTTCCACTTCCTTGACTTCATAACATTTAATAGGCTCTTCTATAGGTTTGCTTGGTACTATTGCCTTTGAAAAACCAAGGTTTGCCGCTTCTTTGACTCTTTGGTCAAGCCCCGGCACTTCCCTGATGTCTCCAACTAAACTCACTTCTCCTATAAATACGCTTTCTTTACTTATTTTTCTATCCCTAAAACTGCTTACAATAGCCGCTATTACTGCCAAATCCGCTGCGGGTTCGTTTATTTTAATTCCGCCTGTCACGTTTATAAATACGTCGTATTGGTTAAAAGGTAGATTTAGTTTTTTTTCAAGCAGGGCCAAAATCATATTAAGTCTTGCCAAATCGAATCCTGTAGCGCTTCTTTTTGGAATGGAATAACTCTCGCTCACAAGAGCCTGAACTTCTAAAACAATAGGTCTTGTTCCTTCCAAAACAACTGTGATTGCACTCCCAGGGAGTGCTTTTTTGCTGAAAAAAGATTTGTTTTTAGCACTGATTAGTCCCTGTTTTGTCATTTCAAAAATGCCTATCTCACTTGTTGAACCGAATCTGTTTTTAAAACTCCTAAGGATTCTGAGCTCCCTGCTGGCGTCTCCTTCAAAATATAATACGGTGTCAACCATATGTTCAAGTACTCTGGGACCAGCGATTGAGCCTTCTTTCGTAATGTGTCCGATTATAAAAACAGGTGTTTTACTTTCTTTTGCAATCCTCATCAGTTCAAAAGTCGCTTCTCTGACCTGAGAAACACTACCCGGGGCTGATTGTAAATTTTCTGAATAAATTGTCTGAATTGAATCAATAATTACTAAATCGTAACCTTTGTTAATTTCTTCAAGTATATTTTCCACAACTATTTCTGGCATTAAGAAAAGATCTTTGTTTTTAATTCCGAGTCTCTCCGCACGTATTTTAATTTGTCCCGGACTTTCCTCACCTGCAACATATAGAACTTTTTTATCAATATTTCCTGCAAGTTTCATCATAAGGGTGGATTTTCCGACTCCCGGACTTCCTCCGATTAGCACAAGGCTGCCGGGAACGATTCCTCCCCCTAAAACAAGGTCAAGTTCACTGTCACCTGAGCTGAATCTTTCAATTTCTTCTTTTTCTATTTCTTCGAATTTTAAAACTTTTGCTTTTTTGGAAGATGGTTTTGAAGAAGATTTTTCCTCTTTTACCTCCACAAAACTTTCCCAGCTGCCACATGCGGGGCATTTACCCATCCATTTAGCGCTTTTATATCCGCATTCAATACATTCGTAAACAGTTTTTTTCTTAGCCATTTATTACTCTTTGTATGTTTTGGTTATAGTTAATTATTTCTTGTGTGCTTGATATTAATAAAAGATAGATGATTCTCCATGTGATAATAGCACTGATTAGAAGTAGAATATATAATATTATGATCCATTTGTGTTTATTTAAATCTATGTTGTCTTCATCTTTAAATTTTAGTATTAATAACCCTATAAAAGCAAAAATGATAATAACAGAACCGAAATAAAAAATGATATTAGTCATAAAGACCCTCTAAAATTCCTTCAATAAATTCATTTTTATCAAATTTGACCAAATCTTCCGGTTTTTCACCCACACCTACAAAAAGAATCGGAAGCTGCAGTTCATGTCCTATGGTAAATATGCTTCCACCTTTTGCAGTTCCGTCGAGTTTGGTGATAATTACACCGTCCACGCCCACGATTTCTTTAAATACTTTTGCCTGGTTTATAGCACTGCTGCCTTGTGTTCCGTCAATTATTAAAACTATTTTATGAGGTGCGTTTTCATAAGCTTTTTTTGCAACGTTTACTATTTTTTTAAGTTCGTTTTGTAGGTTTACTTTATTATGCAGTCTTCCTGCCGTATCTATAATAGCAATGTCTATACCTTTTGCTTTTGCACTTGCAATGGTGTCGTATGTTACGGCTGCAGGGTCGTGTCCCTGTTTTGTCTTCACTATAGGAACGTCAAGTATTTCAGCCCATTTCGTAAGCTGTTCGATTGCAGCTGCTCTGAATGTATCGGCAGCTCCTAATATAACACTTTTACCTTCACTTTTAAATTTATGTGCGAGTTTGGCTATAGTAGTTGTTTTACCTGCTCCGTTGACTCCTATTATTAAAAAAGTAAATGGTTTATCGTTAATTTCTATATCGTTTTTCGGAACGCTAAATACCCAAGCAAGTTCTTTTTTAAGTTTTTCTTTAGTTACTTCTTCAGGAAGGCGATTTATTATTTTTTCTACTAAATCATAATCCATATCCGCTTCTAAAAGAGCTTCTTCTATTAAATCTTTCGGTAATTTTTCTTTTTTTTCGCTTCCAACGACACTTTTTAAGGCCTCTTTTGTTTTATTAAGCCCTTTTTTTATAAATCCAAGCATTTAAAATCCTTCAGCTTTTAAAATTTCGTATGGTGTAAAGTTTTCATATTTTACTGTTTTGTTTTTGTCTAAAACGACAATTGTCGGATAATTATTGATATTAAAATATTTTTCTAAATAAGGCGCATTTGTTTTATAGTATTTAATGTTTAATTTTTTTAGAACCATTTCTTGAGCTTTTGAATATGAGTTATTATTATCAAATAAAATAACGGTTTTATTTTCAGGGTAAACAAGTTCATTGTTTTTAAATTTCAAGACGAAATTATCAAAATGTATAATTGTGACATTGTCTTTATTAATACTTTTTTGGATTGTTAAGTTGTTTTCTTTAGTTATATGATTTTCATCGGGTTTGCTGTTTTTAGAACATCCGCTAAAAAAAATTATTAAAATAAATGTTAAAATATATCTCAAATAAACTCCTTTTTCGTAATTTTATCAAAATTAACTCTGAAGTAGATGGGTTGAAAAAAAGGAAAAGAGGTTAATTTGCAGCGGAGGAAAATATAAATGAAAAACGAGTTTAGAAAAATATGTTTTAATATGAACAAACATAATAAATATTATTATTCAAAAAAAATTGGGTGGCAACTTTATAAATTGTGTAAGCACCATAAAAATATACTTTTTTTTATTCCAATGGATACGGAAGTCGATATTCACTGGGTTTTGAAAAAGCTAAGACGCGAAAAAAAGAATATTTTTGTGCCATTTATGGAGGATTTAAGCTTTAAGATGGTAAAATATCAATTACCACTTATTAAAAAGAAATTTTCAATACTTGAACCTGACAATAAGCAAAAAACTCGTATTAAGATTGATTTGGCTATTGTTCCAATTGTCGGAATAGATTTGACATTTAGGCGTATTGGATTTGGAAAAGGGATGTATGACAGGTTTTTTGATAAACTCGGTTATAGGCCTAAAGTGGTATTTGTGCAACTGAAACCATGTTTTTCCAAAAATGTTTTGACTCAAAAACATGATGTTCGTGCTGATGAATATATAAGCTTTAATATTTATAAAAGGAGTAAAAATGACAGTTTTAATAATTTTAGCCGTTATGATATTATCCGCTCTCGCGGGATTTATTATCGCAAAAAAAATGGATGCGGCAAAGTATGAAATATACGTAGAACAGGCAAAAGCTAAAGCAAAAGCTATTGAGCATGAAGCTGAGATTTTACTTGAAAACACTAAAACCAAAGCTAAAGAAATGGAGCTTGAAGCAAAAAACTCTTATGAGCTTCAAGAAATGAAACTCAAACAGGAATACGAAAATAAATTAAATGAAATTCTAAAAAAAGAAGAAGAGATTGAAAATTTAATTGAAAAACATATGAAAAAAGACGAGGAACTTCAAAAAAGAATAGATGCGATAAGTAAAGAAAGAGAAGTAATAGAAAAATTAAAAGATCAATACAGACAAAAACTTCAAGAAGCTCAAAAGATACTTGAAAACGGAGCAGGATTTACAAAAGAAGAGGCAAAAGAGATGCTTCTTAAAAAAACCGAAGAAGAGTTACGTGATGAAATTGCCCATTTAACAAGAAAAATTTTAAAAAGAAGCGGAAAATGACGCCAAAAGAAAAGCGGAATTTGTAATTGCTCAGGCAACTACAAGATATGCGGGAGATTTTGCAGGTGAGAGACTTATTAATGTTGTACCTATAGGTGATGATGAAATGAAAGGTAGAATTATCGGAAAAGAGGGTAAAAACGTTAAAACACTTGAAATGGTTACGGGCTGTGACATAATAATAGATGATACACCTGGTGCCGTAACGGTAAGTAGTTTTAATATATACAGACGTCAGATAGCAGTTGAAACTATTAAAAGACTGGTTGAGGACGGTAGAATCCAGCCGGCGAGAATTGAAGAGATTTATGAAAAAGTAACTCAAGAATTTGAAGAAAAAGTTACAAAAGAAGGTGAAGAGATATTGATTGATTTAGGACTTTCAAATGCAGGAATTCACCCTGAAATAGTAAAATTAATCGGAAGACTGAGATATAGAGCAAGTTACGGACAAAATGCGCTCGCGCATTCTCTTGAAGTGGCTCATCTTGCAGGAATAATGGCTGCGGAAATGGGAGGAGATGAATTGCTTGCCAAAAGAGCGGGACTTCTTCATGATATAGGAAAAGCGTTAACTCATGATTTTGGAGGAGATCACGTTACACTCGGATATGATTTATGTAAAAGATACAAAGAACCGGAAGTAGTATTAAATGCAATTAAAGCACACCACGGACATGTTGAACCTACAAGTATAGAATCAGCGGCTGTTTGTGCGGCGGATGCGCTCAGTGCTGCAAGACCTGGTGCAAGAAGAGAAGTATTGGAAGCTTTCTTAAAAAGAGTGGAAGCCCTTGAAAATATTGCAAAAAGCTATATCGGTGTAATAAACGCCTATGCGCTTAATGCCGGTAGAGAAATAAGGGTAATTGTCGAAGCTGATTTGGTAAATGACGATGAGGCGGTTTTAATGGCAAGAGATATTGCAAAAAGAATAGAAGAAGAAGTGAGCTTCCCTGGAGAGATTAAGGTTAATGTAATAAGGGAAAAAAGAGCGATTACATACGCTGCAGCTTGATATAGTTATGTGTAAGGGGAAAAATGGAAATACTTGTTAAACCTTGTGGAGAATTTTATACGAATTGTTATATAGTTGATAGAAAGATAATTATTGATCCCGGTGTTGATGCTTTTGAGTTTGTAAAAGAACATGTAAAAGATCCTTTGGCCATTATTAACACACATGGACATTTTGATCATATGTGGGATGATAAAAAGATAAAAGAATATTATGGTATACCAATATATATCCATAAAAATGACGCCTTTATGTTAACTGAAGATCCTTTTGGTTATAATCCGCCAAAAGTAGAAGCTGATATTTTAATGGATGAAGGTGTGTATAAAATCGGTGATTATGATGTGGAAATAAAACATTTTCCGGGACACACACCGGGAAGCATTACAATTGAAATAGGTGACGAAATGTTTAGCGGGGACTTTATATTTGACGGTAGTATTGGAAGGGTGGATTTCCCTTATTCAAATCCTAAAGATATGAAAAAATCTATTGAAAAATTTTTAAAAATACCGTATGATAAGAGGGTTTTACCAGGACACGGTCCGATAACGACTATAAAAAAGGCTCAGAAGTTTTTGCCTATGTGGCTTGATTATTTGTAGAAGATATTTGGGGGCGGGGATAATGTTTATTGATGATTTTAAAAAAGAAAGTATAAAAATTCCGTTATATATTTATTTGGCGGTAATGGTTATTTATAAGTTTTCAGAACATAAAGGGATTGTAATTATAAATCCCTTTGTTGAAAAGTTTGCTACTTTTGATATTGTTGCTTTATTTTTTTTATATGTTCTTTATGCTAAAAAAAAGCTTTCCTATGAACTGTTTTTGTATTTTTTTGCATTTTCTATTTTTATGGTTTTGAATTTTGTTATATATTATAATACGCATGTGGTATATAGATGTATGTGGATTATTGCGGTAATTCCTTTTATGTATTTATATGCAGGAAAAAAAATAGGAACGTTTTTTTCTATCTATTTTTTAATATTTGTAATAATCGCTTATTTGAATGACCTTTTATATCCAGTAACATTGCAAGATTTATATGTTTTTGTTTTTTCCGATATTTTAGTTGCTTCTATTAGTTATTTTTTTATTTTGAATTTAGAAAAACATACGTTTATTTTTATAAAAAAACATCAGGATTTAGAAAATCAGGCTTATACAGACTCTTTGACAAATGTATATAACAGAAGAGGTTTTTTTAAAGCTATAAGGAATAAAAAAGGAGTGCTGGGTATTTTTGATTTGGATGATTTTAAAAAAATAAACGATATGTATGGTCATAAGGTTGGAGACGAATATTTAAAAGCTTTCACAAAAATATTGAAACAAAACACCAGAAAAAATGATATTATAGGCAGAATAGGCGGCGATGAATTTGTTGTATTATTCGTAGGTTCTACATCAACTGATATTAAAAATTGGGCTATCAAATTTTATGACACAATAGAAAGAAATAGTTATAATGGTCTTAAATTGAGGGTTTCTTCAGGATTTAGCGAATTTCATGGAAACATCAAAGAGAGTTTTATGCTTGCCGATGAAAAGTTGTATAAATCAAAAGAAATAAAAAATACTTTCACTTTTTAAGTTCTAAAAGAAAAACTGGAAAATCACTGTGTTTTTTAATTAGATGGATTATTTTATAATCCAAATTCCAGCCTTTGAAATACTCTCTTAGTTCATCGATGTCAAATCCGAAATGCTCCACATCGTCATTTCCTCTTGTGTGAAACGTGCCGTCTTCTTTTACCAGGTCGGCTAAAAACACCCTGTTGGTGATTGATTTTAGTTTTTCGTTCAGAGCGTTTAGATTTTTTATATGGTGAAGCGTCATGGATGAAATTACAACGTCAAAGGATTCGTTTATTTCGAATATATCTTTTTGGTAGGCTTTGGCGTTCAGATTTAGTTTTTGTGCTTTTTCGTTAAACTTTTCAACCATTTTGGCTGAGGTGTCTATGCCTTTTAGATCTTGTACATAAGGGGCTATGTTTATTCCGACAAGCCCGGTGCCGCATCCGAATTCAAGCACTTTTTCGTTGCCTTTTAAATGCGGAATGATGTTGTTTACGACAGCTTTTGCGAGGTTTATGCGCCTTGGCAGGTCATCCCATGTGATTGCATCTTTGTCGAACCTGTTGGATGTTTTTCCATTTTTCATTGAAAAATTTCCCTTTAAAGTTTTATCCCCTCATCCCTTAAGGCTCTGTGAATATGGCTCATCTGCTGTGCTTTACTTCTGCACCATTCAGGTGCAAGCAGGTTTTCGCTTCCGGCTGTCATTCTCTGGATTGAGATGTTTTGAGGGAGCATTTTTATTGATTTTATTAGTGTATCTATGTATGTCTGTTCATCGATTGGAGTGAAGTTTCCTTTTTTGTATTCAAGTGCGAGAAGTGTGTTTTCAGTAACATACAGAGGATGGAATTTGATCGAATCGATATTAAGCTCAATCGTGTCTTTTACGCTTTTTAGCATGTCTTCCTGGGTTTCTCCGGGAAGTCCGAATATCAGGTGTCCGCATACGTTAAGGTTTAGATCTTTTGTTTTTTTAACTACTTCTTTTACGTTTGCAAAATCGTGTCCGCGGTTTATTTTTTTAAGTGTTTCGTCGTTTGAGCTTTGTATTCCGTATTCAACCCATACTTCATATTTTTTGCTTAGCTCGGCAAGATATTCAAGAGTTTCGTCCGTTATGCTGTCCGTTCTTGTACCGACACTTATACCTATTACATCTGGAAACGAAAGCGCTTTTTCATATAAGGCTTTTAGTGTTTCAAACGGTGCGTAGGTGTTTGTGAAGCTCTGGAAATAGACTATAAACTTTTTGGCGCCGTAGTATTTTTTAAGATCCGGAACCGTCGAATAAAACTGATCATTCAGGGCTTTTAGCTGTTTTTGTAAAAGAGGGTTTTCTTTGGATTTAAGATTAAGTGTCACTCTTTCTTTTTGAAAGTTAGGCGAAAAACTCTCATTTTCGCAAAAAACACAGCCGCCTCTTGCCACAGTACCGTCGATATTCGGGCATGTAAATCCCGGGATTGAGATCGGTACCTTTTTTACGTTTGTGTGAAATTTTTTCTTTAAGTATTTGCCAAAAGTATATAATCTATCCATCTATCCTCTTTTTTGCCACTTTATATCAAAAAGATCGGATTTAATCAAGAAAAAAGAGAAAAATTCTCTTAAAGAATAGGGTAATTGTCGTCGAAACACGCAAAGCAGTAGTTATCTTTTTTATCTTTGATCGCTTTTACAATCGAATCTATTGAAAGATATGCAAGCGAATCGGCTTCTATGTATTTTGCAATCTCTTCGGTTGAGAGTCTTGATGCTATGAGTTCTTCTTTTGTAGGCGTGTCCACTCCGTAATAACAAGGACCTATCGTAGCCGGGCTTGCAATTCTCATATGCACTTCTTTCGCACCCGCTTCTTTTAGCATTCTTACGATTCTTTTACTTGTAGTACCTCTTACGATTGAATCGTCGATAACTACAAGTCTTTTTCCTTCTATTTTGTGTTTAATAGGGCTTAGTTTCATTTTAACTTTCAGATCCCTGATTTCCTGAGTCGGTTCGATAAACGTACGCCCGACGTAGTGGTTTCTCATTATAGCCATTTCAAAAGGAATGCCGCTTTCCTGTGCATATCCCAAAGCCGCCGCAACGCCGCTGTCAGGAACCGGTACAACCATATCGGCTTCTACCGGAAGTTCGCGTGCAAGCTCTCTTCCCATCTGTTTTCTTACACTGTATACGTTTTTGCCAAACACGTTTGAATCGGGTCTTGCAAAATAAATGTATTCGAAAATACACTGTTTCGGAGTCGGTTCAAAAATCATTTCGCTTTTGATTTCATCGTTTTCGAATATAATCATTTCACCAGGTTTTACATCTCTTACAAATTCAGCGCCCACAAGCTCAAATGCACACGTTTCGCTTGCCACGATGTAACCGCCGCTTTTTAGTTTACCAAGAGACAGAGGTCTGAATCCGAAAGGATCACGGATTACGAACATTTTACTTCTACTAAGAATCACTAAAGAAAACGCGCCTTTTATTTTTTTAACCGCATCGATTATTCTGTCTTTTAGTCTTTTTTTCTCATAGTTTTTCGCAATCAGGTGAATCAGGTTTTCCGTATCCATGTTTGTCTGGAAAATTGCACCGATTTTAATCAGTTCGTCCCTTATTTCTTTGGCGTTTACAAGGTTACCGTTGTGAACTATCGATATTTCCCCAAGTCCGTATCTTGCAAATACAGGCTGAGCGTCAAGGATGGAATCATCACCTGCCGTAGAATATCTTGTATGGCCGATTGCCATGTTTCCTTTTAAGATTTTAAAATGGTCTTCTTTAAATATCTGAGTTACAAGGCCTCTGTCTTTGACGGTTTTTATATGTTCGCCGTCGCTGCTGCTGATCCCCGCTGCTTCCTGACCTCTGTGTTGCATAGCAAATAGAGCGTAATAAGCTAATTTACTTGCGTTTTCGTTTCCATAAATACCTACTACCGAGCACATTGATTATTTCCTTTTTTTATATTCCTAAAGCATCATTTATTGAGTAAAGTCCCGGCTTTTGATTAACAAGCCATTTTGAAACTTTTATAGCACCTCTTGCAAATGTTTCCCTACTTGTCGCAGTGTGGTTTAATTCTAAAAATTCACCTTCATTGTAAAATCCGACAGTATGGCGTCCTACAACGTCACCGCCTCTTACCGCAAATACGCCGATTTCATCTTTTGTTCTGGCTCCAACGTGACCGCTTCTTCCTGTAACCATTACTTCTTTAAGATCAAGTCCTCTTGCTTTTGCACAGCTTTCAGCCAATGTAAGAGCCGTTCCACTTGGAGCGTCAACTTTGAAGTGGTGATGCTGCTCTACGATTTCAATATCAAAATCTCTAAGTTTTTCACTTACCATTGATACGAGTTTGTTTAAAATAGCAACCCCGAGGCTCATATTTGTAGCATATAATACGGGAGCGAGTTTAGATACTTCAAGCATAAGGTTTTGCTGATGATCATTAAGTCCCGTTGTAGCTATTACAAGAGGTTTAGGGTTTTCAATAGCCGCTTCAAGTACGCTTTGAGTAGCCGCAGGAGCTGAGAAATCGATAACCACGTCCGAATTTTCAAGAAGTGTTTTTGCGTCGTTTGTAATTACCGTTTCTTTTTCAAATTCAATCGTCTGAGGTCCTTCAAACATAACAGCACCGATACTGTCATCAGAATTTTTAATAATATTTACCAAAATCTGTCCAACTCTCCCTGTTGCACCGACAATTCCGTATTTCATATTATACCTTTAAATTTTTAACGTATTTTACCACATTTAATGCCGCAACCGAACCGTCTCCGGCGGAAGCCACCACTTGTTTTACGCTGTTTTGTCTTACATCTCCTATAGCATAGAGCCCATCAAGCGTTGTTTTCATATTCAGATCCACTTTTACTTCACCGTATTCGTTAAGTTCACACAGATCTTTTACAAGTGAAGAGTTTACGTTCATTCCCACGAATACAAACACGCCGTCGACTTTTAATTCTTTAATCTCACCGTTTTGGTTAATAACCGCCGTATTTAAAAAAGGAGTTCCTTTTACTTCTTCAACTGTTGTATTAAAAAGTATTTCGATATTTTCTTTTTTCATAACTTTTTCGATTGTAAGAGGAGATGCCCTGAATTCATTACGTCTGTGTATCAGATATACTTTTTTGGCTATATTACTGAGATACAGTGCTTCTTCAAGTGCGCTGTCACCGCCGCCTATTACAGCTACGTCCATATTTTTGTAAAAATATCCGTCACATACCGCGCAGTAACTCACTCCCTTCCCGATATACTCTTCTTCGCCTTTAAATCCCGCTCTTTTAGGCGTTGCACCCGTTGCAAGTATTACGGCTTTACCTTGATATTCGTTTTGAGAAGTTATAACTTTAAAGATATCACCGTTTTTTTCTATACTTTTTACTTCTTCGCTTATGATTTTTGCCCCGAATCTCATGGTCTGTTCTGGCCAGCACTGCATAAGTTCAAGTCCGCTTTTAACCTCGCAAACTCCAGGATAGTTTTCTATTTCACTGCTTTGTGTTATTTGTCCTCCCGGGGTTAGTTTTTCAATGATTAGTGTGTCAAGTCCCATTCTTCCAGCATAAAGCCCGGCACTAAGCCCTCCGGGACCCGCTCCTATTATAATTACGTCATGCATTTTTGCTCCTTAAATTAACATTGATAAAGAGATTTTTTCTTTTTATCAATATTAATTTTCAATAACTTCAAGAGGACTGTCTTGTTTATACAGTTTTTTATTATATCGTTTTATATTAAGTGTAACCGGTACCTGATAAATATTTAAAAATTGAATTATTTTAATTATAGTATTTATTCCTGCGGTTGTGTATATAATGTTTTTATAATCTTTTCTTTGCTGGTATATATCAATAGCTAAAATCGGGTATTTTGTTTTTATTTTTTTTGTAAGTTCATTTATATCGTTCATTCTTGAAGAAAAAATTATTACGGTATATTCTTGTTCTTTTGGTTCAAAAATTTTGTGTTTTTCGTATAAAACGATTTTGTTAAAGTCAATAAATTTATATTCTTTAAATTTGTAGTTATAATAGAAGAAAAAGGCAGCTACCATTAACGCTCCAAAAAAGGAGCTGAATGTGTAAAAAAATCTGCTTTTCAATTATGAAAGAAGTGCTTCAATTTTTTCAACATACATTTGTTTAGGTGCAGCACCGATCATTGCGTCAACTGCTTCACCGTTTTTGAAGAAAATAACAGTAGGAATACTTCTAATTCCAAATTGACCAGCGATTTCTGGTGCTTCATCAGTGTTTACTTTACCTACTACAACACCTTTTTCTTTATATTCTTCAGCTAATTCTTCAATAATCGGAGCGATCATTCTACAAGGTCCGCACCATGGAGCCCAGAAGTCTACTACTACAACTTCATTGTTTTTTATAGTGTCTTCAAAGTTTTGCATATTTAGTTCTAATGCCATAAAATCTCCTTAAAATTTTTAGTTATTATACACTAAAAAAGACAAAAACCCACATTTATAAGAAAAATTTAATATTATGATTTGCGTAGATAATAGATGGTTGATGGTTGATGGTTGATGGTTGATGGTTGATGGTTGATGGTTGATGGTTGATGGTTGATGGTTGATGGTTGATGGTTGATGGTTGATGGTTGATGGTTGATGGTTTAGTGACAGACACTATTGTGAGTGATAAAAAATGCCCAAAAGGGCAGGAGATTAGTGATCTACGTTGTCGTTTACGTCTCTTACAGCAAAAACTGAATCAAGGATAGAGTAAATTGCAATACCAAGTCCTAAACATCCAATTACAATTAAAATCTCCATTGTATGAGCAGGTACATAAGCATATGGAGTAATTTCTGCTAAGTTGTAAATTCCTGTAGCTTGTGGTCCTAATCCATCAACTCTTGCAGTCATTGGATAAACGTTACCACCGTAAATAAATGCCTGTCTCATAAAGAATGTACCGATAATAGCTGAAATAGCACCAACAACAGCCAATGTTTTATTTTTAGTCGCCCAAAGAATAATCGGAATAACTAAACCTAAAACAATCCATGTCCAGAACATTGTAGCAACCGGACTGCCACTTACGATTAGTGATGTCCATTTTGGATCTACTGTCATATAGTTAACTACTTCATAAAGGCCTGTTAATACAGCTATAACAAGTCCAGCTTTAATTAAAAGATTCATTGTATCTTCATAGTAAGGTTTATCTTTAAGACCCAAGAAACTGTAAAGCATTGCACCAGCAACACCTGTTAATGCCCCTGTGATTAAGAAATAAATCCAAAGTTGCGGAATATCTGTCCATAAATGTCTCGGATCATTTAAGTTAAATAATAGACCCTGGATATAGAATTCTGCCGCATCAATTACAAGACCTAAGATAACTAAAACACCGGCAATTTTTCTTGCCATTTCTCTATTGTTTGTAAGTAAGAAATAGATTTCGATAAATGTAAACGGAATATATACTGTATATAAAGGTAACATTAACCACATACCACTTTGTGGTTGAGGATTTAAAAACATCCAGTAAATATTGATTTGGTTAGCAAGGTCTGTTGCGATTGATACTAAACCACCAAATACCATAGAAATACCAAAAGTAATGAATGCCGCCGCAACTTTAGGAGCTATTTTTACATGGAATAGTTCTGCTAAAGCTGTTAGGAAAATAAGCGCACTACCACCGTACAAAAGGTATGTATACTGAGATACGAAAATACCCCACGGTTCCGCTTTGTTTACTTCTTCAATATGTTCTAAATGAAAGATTTGCTCTTTTAATGCCATTGCAATTTGTTTTGTGTCTTCAAGGTGACCTGCTGCTGCAATAACACCTGCATTATTAACAAAATCATGTGCCCATCTTAGTGCAAAAATTTCATACCAACCGATAACTCCGATAGCAAGTAAAACGTATGCTATTAGCATTGTTTTATTAAATAAAAGTTGTGTAATACTAACTTTTCTAATGTTAAGCCCGCAACAATTAATGTATTCGTTCATAATAGCTCCTTACGCTTTTTTCCACTCAGGCTTTTTCGCATTTGCCTCAGCTTCATATTTGGCTTTAAATTCAGCCCATTTGTGTCTTTTTACATTTCCAAGAGTTCTTTTTGCGTATTCTTCATCTTCAGGTACAAGATAGAACAGTTTAGGAAGTGTTCCTTCATCTTCTTTAAGAACGAAAAATTCTCTTTTATTAAGAACTTTAACAATATCAGAGTTCGGATCTTCAAGGTCACCGAATGTTCTTACTTTTGTAGGACATGTCGCACTACATGCAGTCGTTCCGTATTCCTGGATTCTTCCGTCACAGAATGTACATTTGTCAACTGCGTGTTTTGTTTCATCAACAAATCTTGCTTCATATGGACATGCTTCCATACAACCTTTACAGATAATACACATATCATAATCAACTTTTACGATACCACCTTCAACAAAGTGTGAAGCACCTGTAGGACAAACTGTAATACATGGTGCGTCTTCACAGTGGTTACACTGAGATGGATAGAAGTTTAAAAAGGCATCGGCTAATGTTGTTCCGCCTTCAACTATACCAACCCAGATTCTTTGCTTGTCTGCACCGAGCATTACTCCGTTTTCATCTTTACATGCTACTTCACATGCTCTACAGTCTATACAGTTTTGATATTCTAATGCCATTGCGTAATTAGCCATTTTTTACACCTTTCTAATTGTTACAAAAGTTTCGTTCATACTTGCCGCTCCGATAATCGGATCCGTATGATCTTCAGCAATTGTAGCTTGAGAAATACCGTTATTTCCACCAAGAGTTAACATTGGTGATTTACTTCCCATACCTGTTGCAACAAAAATTGTATCTTTTCTAATTCTTTTAGTCGGATATACTTTTCCGATTACTTTTTGACCTGTTCTGTTTGTAAGTTCTACTTCATCTTTGAATTTAACTCCAAGTTCTTTTGCAAGTTCGTCGTTAATCCAGATGTAGTTGTAGTTCATAAGGTCTAATAACAGATAGTTGTTCGGATGTGAACTTTGTGTAAAGTATCCGTGTCTACCTACAACAAGTCTTACTTGATTATTTTTAGGTTCTTCAAACAGTGAATCTCTCCATTTAGGGAATTTATGAAGTGTTTCTTCCTGTCCGTTGATAGGGTTTTTGAATTTTTTACCTTCAAGGTTTCTTAGAGCTAATTTAATCCATTTACCTTTTTTAGGTTTGATGCAGTAATCTTTAGGAAGTTTTGAATATTTGTCGTAAAGATCATATACCGCACCTGCTTTGTCTTCATAGTCTTTTTTAAGTACTTTTAGATGTTCGTCAATAGCTTCTTCAATCGCATCTTCGATTCCAGGCCAGTAAGCACCGTATTCTTTTGCGATTTCCGCAGCTTTTTTACCGTAAATTTCAGTCATTACTTCTTCGTTGAACTCTTCAGGAGTTTTTTCATAAGCCGCGCTTAGTTTAAACGTAGCAATATCAAGATCGTCTTCACTTGCATGCTGTAAAATTGCTTTTACAAGTTTTTCGTCTTTGATATCTGCTTTTAGTTTTTCTTCATCAATTTCAAAATCATCAGTTAAGTATTTAGCTAAGTTGAAATCGGCCGGAAGTTCCGCACCTAAATCATCTGCATCCCATGTATATTTGAAAGTGATTGCCGCTAAGTCTTTTTCAACTTTTTCGCTTAATTCTTTCATAATGTAATATAAAGGTTTTGTTGAATACATTGGTTCCATTGTAGCACTTCTATAACCGATTACAGGTTGACAAAGAGTACCGAATGATTTAACAGGTGAAGTTCTTTCAAGATACGGTGTATCCGGAAGGATTACGTCTGCGTACATTGCCGTGTCGTTTGGAATAATGTCGATTACAACAACTAAATCCATAGTATCAAACATTTCAGCTGTTTTTTCATATCCAGGAACTGATTGCATTGGGTTTTCTCTGTAGATGAACATACCTCTTACAGGATATTCGCCGTCTGCAAGTTTTTCACCTTTTTTCCATTTGGTGTTGATTTCATGAACTTTATTTCTGAAAATCTGCCAAGAACCTTTAGTAGGGTTAAGTAGCGGATATTCACCTTTAGGGTTTGTTGCAATATCGATTCTTGTTGCCGCATTGTCATAAATAGGGAAATCTTCGTATTCATATTTTTCCGCTTTAAGACCTCTACCAAGAAGTACACCGCCAGGTCTGTTAACACATCCGTGTAATACGTTAAAGATTGCCTGAGCACGTCTGAAATCAAAGTCTTGATAGTACCAAGTAGATTTTCTACTTCTGTAACAGTTTGCAGCACCTTCATATTTTTCAGCTGCGTCAGAAAATTCTTTTGTAAGTCTTCTGATTGTATCAGCAGGAATTTCAGTAATTTTACTTGCCCATTCAGGTGTGTATTTGCTTCCTTCTCCATTAGTAAAGTATTCTACTAATTCATCTAATCCGTCAGCATTTTTAGCTAAATAGTCAGCTTTATATGGAGTTTTGTAATACCCTTTATTGATTGTTTCATGAATCATAGCAAGCATTAACGCTAAATCAGTACCAGGTTTGATAGGAATAAATTCATCTGCCTGAGCTGCAGTGTTTGTATATCTTACATCTACGTAAACTATTTTCGCTCCTCTTTTGTGACCTCTTCTGAAAAGGTCTAACGTATCAGGAGTAACAATAGCTTCAGCTCTGTTTGCACCGAGCATTAATACATATTTGCTTCTTCTAAAATCAGCACTTCCCCAGCTTCCGAACGTAAGTTTGTTCGCCATGAAAGCAGGAGCGAAACATGTAGTAAAGTGGTCAACGAAAATAGCACTACCAACGCCGTTTCCGAATGTTGCAAATAGAGGCTCTTCAGCACCTGCACCGGCACCGAATGCGATTGCACTTCTATTGTCTTTTTCTTCATCATAGATTTTTACCATCTTTTGTCTAATATATTCGTATGCTTCTTCCCATGTAGCTTTTCTATATTTACCTTCTCCTCTTTTTCCTACTCTAATTAGTGGCCATTTTAATCTGTCAGGATCATAAGGAGCCGCTAATCCAGCATTACCTCTTGCACATAAAAAGTTTCTTGATTTTGTGAACAGAGGGTTTGGATCAAGTTTTACAACTTTGCCGTCAACATTTCTTGCTATCGCACCACACATATTAACGCACATTCCACAGAATGTCGGAATATATTTTGCGTTTTTTATGTCTTTTTCTTTTTTCTCTTTTGCACTCTCGGCATCTTCATACGCACTAAGTGCATATGCAGACGTACTTGCAAGTGTAACACCTGCCGCCGCTGCCGCTGAGCCTTTTAGAAAGTTTCTTCTTTTGAGATTGATAATTTCAGACATTTATTCTCCTTTTAGGAATTTACGAAATAATAGTATCAAAAAAAAATTAAAAATAAGTGCCGGGAGGCACTTATAAGTTAAATTTATGTTAATTATTAAAATTTATATCTGATGTAAGCTCTGATATCTGTTGCTTTTTTAACATAAGAGAAATTATCAGCTACATCAGGATCAGCCATCATACCAAAGAATCCGTCACTTCCTGCATGATCGTATTTAATGTATGTATATCTTAGTCCCGCAGTTAAATGAGGAACGATTTCAGTGTTGTAATATACATCTACAGCTTTACCTCTAACAGCAGCAATGCTTCCTGCTAAAGTATCTTCACCGTAAGTAAAGCTTCTCCAGTATTTGCTACCTTTTACATAACTTAAACCGAATCTGTCACCGTCTTTGAATCCAGGCATGTCTGCACCAACCCAAACACTGTGTCCTGAATGAGTTCCTTCATAAACAGGATTTCCAGTACTATCTTGTCCTAATAATTTACCATTTCCTTTTACTTTACTATAAGCAAATGATACAAACGCTTTAGTATCGTCTAAGAAATCACTAATACCGTCACCGATACCGTCTGCTTTTAACATTACGTTTTCGCCGAAATAATTTCCTGTATCAGACATTTCGTAAACAGCTTTTGTTGGATCAGCTAATGCTACAGTTGCATCGTAATTCATTGTATAACCTTGAACATGCCAAGCCCAAACTGTTTCTGTCCATAAAGAATATTGACCGTCATCATACGGTACGAAAATAAATCCAGCGAAATCCATATTTTTAAGTGCATCGTTTCTTGAATAAGGAGCTGCGAAGTTGCTTGGCCATTTACCAGTTGCACTTGAGTAACCTCTACCAGCACAGAATTTTAACCAAGTTCCCCAGTCTCCGAACTTGTCTGTAATTTTAGAAAATTCACCGTTTCCGATTTTGAAACTGAATCCGTCAAATTCCATATTGATTAAGTGTGCAAGAGGACTTGCAGGATCGTCACCTTCTCTTAAGTTTGCAGGATAACCGTTTGTAGCCGGTCTTCTACCAGCACTAAACATTAAATCATCACCGAAATAGTAGTTAAAGAAAGCTTCTTTAAGTCTGAAATTAATATCATCAGGTGTTTCGTTTGCCACCCAAGGAACGTTTTGGAAAGGATTTACCATCATATTAGAAGCATCGTTACTTCCGAACATATTGTTTGCTTCTACCCTTACAGTTGCTTTAAGATTGTCACTTGGTTTATATACACCTGTTAAAATTACTCTGTTAGTAAAGATGTGGTTGTTGATTTTTTCACCTTTAACTGGAGCAAATGTGAAAACTGTCTGTCCTGTTGTTGGATCCATTTGGACATTTGTTACACCCATACCGTCAGTAGTTTCTTGGAAAATAGCGTCATAAGTTGTTCTTAAATCATAACTCCAGAATAGGTGGTTGTTTGCTACGATAGGAGCTACTTTTTTGTAGTATCTGTCGTTTTGTTCAGTTTGTTTTGCTTTTAATTCTTTTAATTGTTGTTGTAAATCATTGATTTGTTTTTGTAAAGTGTCAATTGTTGGAGCTGCAAATAGTCCTGCAACTACTGTAGCTGAAAGTAGTAATTTTTTCATTTTATCTCCTTAGTTGTTTTTTAATTTTTCCGGGGAAGAATGAAGCCCGAAATTCAAACAGCGAAAATTATAATAAAAAAACTTCAAACTACACAAAAAAAGTGTTAAATATAAGTTAATTTAATTACATACATCCGGCCGGTATCTGACCGTTTAAAACATCGAAAAGGAATACTTTTAATTGTTTGAGTTTACCTCTTTTAATAATTTTTTCCAAACCTTCAGCAGCTTTAGGGTTAAATTGTTTGGTTTTTTCGATTAGCGGCTTTCCGTTGTCTTTAAATAGATTTAGCAGGTCTTCTTCGTTTCTTACATTTAGTTTTTTTAAAAGTTCAGGAGCTTTTATGCCGTATCTCGGGATGTGCTTGACGTATCTTATGTATGCTCGGTATCCGTCTATATACGGACTGATTGCATATAGTTGTGTCGATAAAGCAAGTGCGATTAATAGTGAAAATTTGAACTTCATTTCTTCCCCTTTTTTTATTCGAATGAATATTAATTCATTCTCAAACTGTATCTTAACTCGTTTTTCCTTAAAGTTAGCTTAATATAAATAAAATTTATAACAATATTATAACATTTTTTTTGATGCTTTATATTATTATTAATGTTTTTACAAAAATATAAGAAAAAGTTTTTATTTGTTATAATTTCAACAAAAAAAGGCAACAATGAACGAAAAAGCATATATTCTTTTGGCAAAACAAGAAGGTATATCTAATAGAGCTGCAAAAGAGCTTATAGACAGAGGACTTGTTTTTGCAAAAGACAAAAAAATTAAAATAGCAAGAGGGTTATTACCCATTAATACAAAATTTAAAGTTTTAAAATTTCCAAAACCGAAAAAAATTTTTGAAGATAAAAATCTATTGGCGGTAGATAAGCCTCCATATATTACAAGTGAGGAAATTGCTAAAAACTTTGGATATGAATTATTGCATAGACTTGATAAAGAAACAAGCGGTGTTCTTATTTTGGTAAAAAACGATGAGTTTAAGAAAAAAGCAATTGAAGAGTTTAAAAAACAAAACGTTTATAAAGAATATATCACATGGGTAAGCGGTATTGTGGCTGAGCCTATGAAAATAGATCTTCCTATTAAGGTGATTAAAACAAAAAGCGGTGCACTTGCAAAGATATCAAAAGACGGAGAAGACGCCGTAACCGAAATTGAACCGATTTTGGCGTTCAGAACCAAATCTAAAGTAAAAGCCGTAATCCATACCGGAAGAACACATCAAATCAGAGCACACTTAAAAGCTGTTGAACATCCTATTTTAGGTGATGAAAAGTATGGAGGAGAACCGTTTAAAAGAGTTATGTTACACCACCATAAATTTAAAATATTTGATTATAATTTTACATCGCCGGAACCAAGTGATTTTAAAATGCAAGAAGAGGTTAATACTCATAAGAAAAAAAAGAAAAAGTAGCTAAAGGAGAAGTATGTTTGATAAGATAAGTGACGGCTTTAAGAGCGCTATTAATAAAATAAGAATGAAAGATGATGAAAAAGCGCTTAAAAAAGCTTTGGATGAGCTTAAAAAGAATCTTTTAAAAGCGGACGTACATTTTAAGGTTGTAAAAGATCTTTTAAGAGAAGTTGAAGTAGAAACAAAAAAAGCCGGTATCGGGAAAGCGAACTTTTTAAAAGCACTTGATAAAACATTAACGAAAATATTAACGGCTCCAGGTAATTACGGATTTGTATATGCTTCCAAACCACCTACTGTTGTGCTTATGACAGGTCTTCAGGGTAGCGGTAAGACAACAACAACCGCTAAACTTGCAAATTACCTTAAAGAATTTAAAAAGAAAAAAGTTTTAATGGTAGCGGCGGATTTACAAAGACTGGCAGCCGTAGAACAGCTAAAGCAGTTAGCGGAGCAAAACGGGCTTGACATTTTTTATGATGAAAACTCAAAAGACCCGGTAGATATCGCAAAAAGAGGCGTAGAAGAAGCAAAAGAGAAATTTTATGATGTTGTACTTATAGATACGGCCGGGCGTCTTGCGATTGACGACGAGCTTATGAATGAACTTATTAAAATTAAAAATGAGGTTAATCCTCATGAAATATTTTACGTAGCGGATTCACTTACAGGTAAAGATGCGCTTAATACCGCAAAACAGTTTGACGAAAAACTTGATATTACAGGTGTGATTCTTACTAAATACGACGGTGATTCAAAAGGCGGTGTTGCACTGAGTATTGCCCATCAGGTAGGTAAACCTCTTAGATTTATTGGTACTGGTGAAAAGGTACAGGATATTGAAGTATTCGTACCTGAGAGAATCGTCAGCCGTATAATGGGTGCAGGGGATATTGAAGGGCTTGTAGAAAAAACATCTGCGATTATTGATGAAAAAGAAGCAAAAAAACTTACCAAAAAACTTAAAAAAGGTAAGTTTAACTATGAAGACTTTTTAAATCAGCTTGAACAGATGAAAAAATTAGGAAGTATGAAAAACCTGCTCGGTATGATTCCGGGAATGGGGAATATGCTAAAACAGCTGGGTGACATAGACCTTGAGAACTCGGCTGAGATTAAGAAGATTAAAGCAATGATAAGCTCAATGACACCAAAAGAGAGACAAAATCCTGAGCTAATTAAGGAAAGTGCGAGCAGACGTAGAAGAATTGCACAAGGTTCGGGACTTAGTATTCAAGAAATAAATAGAATTAATAAACAGTTCCAAAACGCCGCAAAAATGGCTAAAAAATTCGCCGGTAAAAAAATGCCTAATATGAATGAACTTATGAAAATGACTCAGGGCTTGAATTTTCCTAAATAATATATTAAAATTCCGAATTAATTTGTAATTGGGTAGGTTTGGGTGGGATTAAACAAAATAAACTAAGGAGTAAACGTGGTAAAAGTAAGATTAGCAAGATTTGGTAGAAAAAAAAGACCTTTTTATAGAATAGTTGTAACTGACAGCAGAAAAAGAAGAGACTCAGGATGGATTGAATCAATCGGATATTACAACCCAATGACTGAACCTGCAACTGTAAAAATGGATTTAGACAGACTTAACTACTGGTTAGGTGTAGGTGCACAAATGAGCGAAAGAGTTACAAAACTTAAAAAAATCGCTGAGGAAAACAACGCTTAATGGTTGTTGATTTCGTAACGGAGTTTGCTAAATTATTAGCTTTTGAACCTGAACATGTGAAAGTTGAGGTAGTGCCTCACGAAGACTTTGACGAAATAGTTATATATGCTAAAAAAGCCGATGTAGGTAGAATTATCGGTAAAGAAGGCTCCATGGTAAAAGCTATTAAAACAGTAATAAGCGGATGCAGAGCCAAAGAAAATAAAAATTATAAAATAACGGTGAAAACTGAAGATGAATAAAATTCCTATTGCAAAAATAGGTAAAAGCTACGGTATTAAAGGGTGGCAGAAAATCCACCTTTTAACTGACTTTCCCGAACAGTTCAAAAAAGATAAAACTTTCCCTTCTGACAAAATAGACCTCACTATTGAAAAAATAGACTTAAAAAGAGGACTTGTTAAGTTTAAAGGTATTGATACACCTGAAGATGCAAAAAAACTGACAAATAGAATGCTGTATTCTACTGAAGAGCAGACAAAAGAGGATATTAAGCTTAAAGAAAACGAATATTTCTGGTTTGATATTATTGGATGCGACGTATATGAAGACGGTGAACTGCTTGGGCGTGTTAAAGAGATAGAAAGGGCAAACGAAGCCGATTATCTTGTCATAAACACAAATCCTGAATTAATTGAAAAAAAATATCCTAAGAGATTTTTGATTGATTTTAAAAGACACGTTAAAGATGTGGATGTAGAAAACAAAAAAATCGAAGCAGACGGTGCAAAAGTTTTACTCGAATCACTGTTATGAAAATAATCTTTCTGACACTTTTTCCCAACATAATAAGTTGTTATTTTGAAGATTCCGTTTTAAAAAAAGCGCTTGATAAAGACATTTTTGAAATAGAGTTTGTAAATTTCAGAGATTATGCCGTGAATAAATATAAACGTGTAGATACGCCGCTTGTCGGAGGCGGAGCCGGAATGATTATTGATAACGAGGCTTTGAGAAACGCTCTTGATGATTTAAAATCAAAAAATCAACGTGCAAAAGTAATTTTTTTAACTCCCGTAGGTAAAAAATTTAATCAAAAAGATGCAATAAGACTTGCAAGTGAAGAGGTGCTGATACTTGTGTGTGGAAGATATGAAGGGTTTGATGAAAGGCTTATAGAAGACTTTGCCGATGAAGTTTTAAGTATAGGAGATTATATATTAACAGGAGGTGAGCTCGGTGCGCTTGTGATAGCGGATGCGGTTCTCAGAAACGTAAAAGGTGTGCTTGGAAATTCCGAATCGCTTGAGGGTGAGAGTTTTGAAAATTCACTGCTTGAGCCGCCTCAGTTTTCAAAAAAAGGTAAAGTACCTGATATTTTAAAAAGCGGAAACCATACTAAAATTAAAGAATGGCAAAAAGAGCTTTCTGTTTGCAAAACAAAATTTCATAGGCCTGATTTAATTTCTTGAGAAATTAATGGTTTGCTAAAATAATATCCTTGTGAATAATCCACTCCCAATTTATTAATCGTATTGAAAATTTTTTCATTTTCTACATATTCGGCAACTGTTTTTTTATTTTCTTTTTTTGCAAAACTTACAATAGCTTCAACAATATCCTGTTTTGTTTTGTCTATATTTATATCTTTTATTAACACACCATCTATTTTAATTATATTTGCTTTAGCCTCAATAATTCTTGTAAAATTCGAATAACCGCTTCCGAAATCATCAATTGCAATTTCCGCATTTAAATCAATAACTTTATTAATAAATTCGTTTGTAGTATGTTCAAACTGTATAATCTCATCTTCTAAAAGTTCAAATGTAATCATACCTTTTTGAGGTTTATATTTATTTAATAATGAATATATCCTGTTTCTGATTGATTCGATTAAAATATCGTTAGGAGATAAATTTATTGTAATTGGAATATTTTTCTCTCTATAAATTTTAAATGTATTGTCCAGCACTTTTATGGTTATGTTGCTGTATAAACCAGATTTTTTCGCAATATCAAGGAAATATGTGGGAGATAACATATTATTGTCTTTGTCTATGATTCTTACTAATGATTCGTATTTTATAATTTTTTTGTTTTTATTATCTATGATCGGTTGAAAAAGGGATATAACTTTGTTGTTTCTGAGAGCATATTTTATTGTTTTTAGAATTTCCATATTTTTAATGGTTTCTATTTTTTTCTTTGCGCATAATCCGTTTGCCATAATTATTCTTTGTTCGGTGTTCTCAATTTCTTCAAAACCTGTTATGGCATTTTTAAATAAATGGATGTTTCCATATGCGTAACTAATACGAATTAAAGGAAAATATTCAAAATCATTAATTATAATAGGGTTGTTGATAATGTCTTTTATGATGTTTTTGAAAATATCATCTAAATTTTCTTTTTTAAATTTTTCGATTAAAAAACCGAGCATTCCATCTTGAATAATATATTCTTCTATATTTTCAAAATATTCGTTTAAAAATTTTTTAATTCTTTTTAAGACTTTTATTTTTAATTCAGTAACCGTTTCATCATCATAAATAAGCTTTATATTATGATAATTGTCTATTTTCACTAAAACAAGCAAAGCCTCTTTTAATAATTGCAATTTATCGCTGATTAATTTCTCCGCATTTATAAAATTAGTAATATCTTTTCTTAATGCAATAAATTCTTTTATGTTACCGTATTTATCAAAAATAGGTTTAATGATACTTTCTACATAATAAGCCTCACCGTTTTTTTTACGGTTTTTTATTAATCCCTTCCAAGTTTTTTTGTTTAAAATAGTGTTCCAGAGTTCTTCAAATACTTCACTTTTCATATCCGGATGTCTTACAATGTTATGAGGTTGTCCTATAAGTTCATCTTGTGAATAACCAGATATGTCTGCAAATGCGTCATTTACATAGGTAATATTTCCTACAAGGTCCGTTTTTGATACTATTAGGCTTTCATCAACGATTGTTTTATATTGTTGAAGTAGATTAATTTGTTTTTGCAGTTCAAGTTTATGTGATAAAACATTTTTCATTGTTGAGAAAAATTTATCTAAATCAAAAGGCTTTAATAAAAAACCATCAATATCCAAATCTATCGCTTTTAACAGCGTATCCGTATCAAAAAAAGCAGATAAAAAAATCACAACTGTGTCAGGATGTGTTTTTTTTATGTGGGAGGCAAGCTCGAAGCCGTCTATTTCAGGCATATTTATATCTGTTATTACAATATCTACCGGTGTTTTTTTAAGAATTTCTATAGCCTCTTTACCGTTAGAGGCAATTAATATTGATTTGAATATTTTAGAAAAAAGTGATTTTCCTAAGTCTGTTATAAGCTTATTATCATCAACAAATAATAAATTAAAATTTTTTAATTCGCTGAGTATTTCTTTATTTGTCATACTTTTTCCTTAAGTATAGTAATTATAACAAATTTAATTGATAATCAAACTTTTGATGATGTTTACAACTGAATAAATATATGATATACGAAAATTTAAAAAATTTGGTATAATTTCACTTCAAAATTAAGTGTGAATGCCCAAAAGGGCCAATGGCACAAAGGAGAAATAATGAGAAATAAATTCATTGAAGCTTTTGAAGCAAAACAAATCGAAGGTAAAAAAATTCCTGAATTCAGACCTGGGGATACTGTTAGAGTTGCAGTTGAAATTAAAGAAGGTGACAAAAAAAGAATTCAGAACTTCGAAGGTGTTGTGATCGCAATTAAAGGTCAGGGTGCTGGTAAAACATTTACTGTTAGAAAAATCGGTGCAAACAATATCGGTATTGAAAGAATTTTCCCACTATACAGCGAAAGTATTGCAGGAATCGAAGTAGTTAGAAAAGGTAAAGTAAGAAGAGCTAAACTTTACTACCTAAGAGGAAAAACAGGTAAAAAAGCAAGAATCAAAGAAAGAAGAGATTAATTTTCCTCTTTTTTTATTTTTCAAACAAAATAGTGCCTGGCACTAATCACCTGCGGTCTACAAACTTTTATAATCAGTATTACAGCAAAGAGGCAATCTTTTTTAAATTCTGTATCAAATAAGATGAGTTCAAATTTTATAAATTAGTTTCAAAAACAAACAGAAATATATAAGAATGTTTTAGATAAGAAAGATAAGATGTTTGATCTAAATGACAGACACTAATTAAAATAAATAAAATGAAAAGGAAAGGAATGATTACATCATTCCCATTCCGAAGGGTTGAGTTTTAGCATATCAACCTTGCAAAACTACTCAAAAACCACTTTTTCCGGGCAAAAACCACTTTTTTAGCGTTATAACTTTTACTTATGTGTTCGTTTTTTTTTACAAGTCCATAGTATAATGTGTAACCAAAGGTGTAACCAAAAAAAATGAAAGGAAATAAAAATGGAAATAAAAAACAAAGATATTGTTGATATTATTTACAAAAAATTTAACAAAAGTGACAATGAAAGTAGTTTTTATGCTTTAGATGCAAAAATATATTTAAAATGTAGAAAAGGAAAAAATAAAAGCACGTATGCGTTGTATTTCAGGTTAAATAATAAATTTAAAAAAATTACAGATGTTAAACTTGAAATTATTAATGGAAATTATAAAGTTAAAGAACTTAACGAAATTAACAGGTTAGTTAATATGTTTGTAAAAAATGTTAACAGAAAGGAATATTATAACGGGCGGGTTAACCTTTCAGTTATTGAATCAGATATAATTGAACATTTTACAAATTCATACGCAAACGAAAAAACAAGACAAACATATATATTAGCATTAAAACGTATTTTAAAACATACAAATAAATTTCCGGGAACAGAAGACGAAATAACGAATTTACTTACAAAAATAAAACAAAACGCGAAGGCCAGAGGCGGTGCAAAAACACGCAGTAAAAACAATTGTAAAACTGTCGAAAAAACAATAATAACTTTACGTATAATAGCACAATACTTAAAGAACAATAAAAAGTTAATTGATAATGAAACGTATCAAACTATAAAACAATATAAATATGTTGAGTTTTTTAAGGATTGCAAAAACTTAAAGTTTACAAGTTACACGCATTTTAAAAGGCTTATTGATGCACAAAAATATTATAAAAAATTGAATGATATTATTGCTAATAGTATATTATATATGTATATTAAAAAATTTAAAGAAAAATACGATTTGGAAGATGAGTTTGAAAACTTGCATTACTATGTTAACGATGTTGTTCATTCGCCGATAGACTTTTTCCTTGATGATATGTTAAAAGAAACAGATGAAAAAAAAGTTTTAAAAAATTTAAATTATATCGGATATATTCCACGTGACTACGATATTATACGAACGGCTTATTTCGGCCTAATAGTTAAATTTTTTATGTTGACAGGTGTAAGACAATCAGATTTTTTTAGGATTAAAAATGAATATGTTGACGCAAGAAAAATAAAACTTTATGTCGAAGATGTTCCTGATGAAGACCCTCAAATTTGGTGGTGGCAAAGCAAAAATAATGAAGAATATACATTGTATTTAACAAAACATTTATTTGCTATTTTTAACACAATTTTAATATTAGGAAAAATATTAAAACAAGTTGTTAAATATAAAAAAAATACTGATAAAAATATTTTAAAATTTTATGAAGATAACAAGGACGAACAATACATTGTAGGCGACCAAAAAAATATGGACAAGTTTTTTTACAGAATTAAAAAACGCTACGGACTCGAAGGTGTTAGCGGACACGGATTTAGGCATACTATGCAGACTATATGTTCTGAGCACTTAAAAGTTGAAAACGAAGTGTTTGAGGCTCAATTTGCCCACACTTTTGAAGGGATTAAAAAACATTATTTAAAAAGTAAATATAAGCAAAAGCGTTTATCACTTTTAACGTATTATCATTTATTGCTTAAAGACGAAGCGAACGACGCGGAAAAAGAATACAACATGGAAGCTGCGAAATTCGATATAAAAATGTTTTTTTACGAAATGCGGGCTAAATACGATATTTCTGCACTTTATTTGTATGATATATTTTATTCAGTATTAAAAGACGAGTTAATAGGTTTAGGTATGACAGAATTTCATATGCGTGATAGCAAAAAAATTGACGAGCCAGTTAATAATAACAACAATAATGATGAATCCGATGATGAATATGAATTTTAATAAAATAAAAGAAAAAATCAAGAAAAAAAGAAAAGGCAGGATTCGTCCTTTTATTAAGTCGTATTTAATATTAAGTTAATAAATGTAATATTAATATTGATTTAATAATTAAGATTAATTTAATATAGGATTAATGAAAATCGTCGGAAGTCCCGAAAATACGACATTCTGTTTCTTAAGGTTTGCTTAATGTTAATTTTTGCGTTAATCTTTATTTAATATTTGATTAATTATTGTCAGACTACTTTTAATCTTTTTTTTAATTATATCAAAAAACCGGGTTTCTGAATCCGTCAAATTTTATAAAAGTGACGGACACTAAATATATAAGACTTGATATAGACGCTACCTGCCGCCGGGCTCCGATTAACTTCCGCCCGGCACTTCCGGGACACTAACATATCATAAAAAGGAAGAAACAAGAAAAGAAAAAAGGGGCGGGAACGTTGCCTTTTTCCTTTTTTCTTGATGTTATTTTATTGTTTATAGTGATAGTGTAACGTAAGTGTAACATTTGTAACATCGTGTAACATTTGTAAATGTTACACTTGAAGCTCGATATTTCGGGGGTTTGAAGTAGGTGTAACATTGTAACATTATTTTTTTAAATTATATTGTAATTTTTATGAATGGGTATTCGTTATTTTATATATATAGTTTTTCGATTTTTAATGTTACAATGTTACGTTGATATATCAACAATCCTGCAACCCCGTATTTACGGGGGTTTGCGAGGTCGTGAAATGTAACATTTTAAAAAGTTACAGAATGTTACGTTTGTTACAAAAATGTTACAAGCCTTTATTTTTCCCCATTTTTCAAGCTTGCAAGCTTTCCCGTAACCTCCGCCGGCGGAATTTTAAAAAGCCGGCGGATTCAGTTTGCTACTTTCATCAGTCTTTTTTTTTTACAACAAAAAAAAATATATAAATACTTATAAATAGGTATTGAATATTATAATTAAAAATAAACGAAAGGATTTAAACAATGGGAACAAAAAAAAGACAAACTAAATTTTACAAAACGAGTATTAATCTTAAGGATAAAACGTTATGGGAAGATTTTGTTAAATTTTGTAAAGACGAGGGGCTAATCGCGTCAAAAGTTGTCGAAAAAATGCTTATGAAATTTTTAAAAGAAAGGGGGGTAAAATAAAATGAGTAACAATATCGCTCAAGAAATAATTAAATATCGTAATACGTTTAATATGAAAAAATACGGGTTGTTTGCGGATTACGACAAGTTTCAACTCGAAAATAATCCGGCAAAACTTAAAACGTATTTAAGCGTTATTAGCGAGGCGGTGAGCAGTTTTATCAGTTTAAACAATGATATATACTATATAAATAAAACGACCGGGAAACTTGCCAAGATGAACAATAAAGATATAAGCAATTTTTTTGAAATGAAAGATAAAAACGTTGCTAATATTGTTGATAGTAGCAAGTTTGCAACGTTTATAAAACTGACAAAACAATATAAAAAGATTAAATACGAAGTTAATTTGTTTGCGGAAAAACCTGCGGTAATACTAAATGAACAAACCGAAGAAGTAATTATCGTAAGAAATTCTTTATATATAAAAGAGCCGGAAAAACTCGATATTAAAGAAGACGAAAAAGAAAAAATTATTAAAGATTATTCAAAACATTTTGAAAGCAAGTTTGAAGACTTTTTAAACTTTATAATATATACAAGATTTTTTACAGACAGAAAAAAATCATTCCTTAATTTAAACGCGGTAAGTAACTGGGGGAAAGGTTTTTTAATGTCGATATTTACAGAACTATTATCTGTCGGTTTAACGATAACAGATGAAGATTTGAAAGATAATAAAGCCGGCGGGCTTACTGAAGCGGATTTTTTAAACTCGATTGTGTTGTTTATAGATGAGTTTAAAAAATTTAGAAATCATCTTTTTAAAGTAACGCACGAATATTACGTCGAGCCTAAATTCGGGTTAAAATCAAGGGTTCCGGTATTTGCAAAAATTTTGCTTAATGCAGACAAAAGCGAATCATTCAACTATTTAATAGACGAGCAAATTTCAAACAGGGTTTTATTAATGGAAATTTCGCACAATACTAAATTAACAGACAGACCACTATACAAACAAAACAAATACAGATACAGACTTGTAATTGCAGAATATATCTATAATTACATAACAAGTAAAATTAATTATTTAATTAATTTAGGGGAAGAAAAAGCGAATATGGAAGCAGATAAGGTTCTTTCGGATATATATAAAAAATATAGTATTAAAAGTAATTATAATGTAGAAGATTTGATTAAAGAAACGATATATAATTTTCTTCTGAAAATCAAGAAAGAGCCTGAAAAAATTACCGGTAAAGAAGTTAATATTAAAAACAATATATATAATATTGATAATGCGTTTTTTATCACAAAATCGGTGGGAACTATAATGTCGATTTTGGAAAATGAACTCGATAAAGCGGAATTTTCTAAGGTGGCATATAAAAAAGGAAGTATTCTTCAGATACTTAATAAAAAAGAAAAAACAAAAAGAATCGGTGGCGTGGTTAAACGCGGAATTATTATTGATGAACTTGAAATTAACGATTATTTGAATTCATTAGAAGTGTCAGAATCATTCGAGTTTGAATCATTAAACGACTTTTTATTCCGGTTAAAACACTATATACAAATAAACGAAGCAGATTATACAATTACGGGGAACGTTATTAACTTCTATGAAAACGCGTTAATTAACAATTTAGACGCTATAAACGAAAGTATCAAAAACGAATGGAACGGTGAGGTTGAAGGTTTTTTGAAAGAATTTGCGGATAATTTGCAAATAGTAAAGCCGGAAGATTGGAACGAAAAAGAAAACGAATATATTGACCGCGAAGCGGAAAGACTATTAAAAGAAATGGAAGAAGCCGGAATGTTTATTGAAGAAGAAGGGGGAAGCGATGAGCAATAATTTAACCCCTAAAATAGCAAATGAATTGATTAGAGGCTTCCACATTTATTTGAAATACAAAAACGTTAAAGTGTCAGTTTCAGGCACATACTATATTTATAATTATAATAACAAAACATTTAAAATTGATAAAAAACAATTAGCGTTATTATTATATCGGAACGACGTTTTAGCCGTTGCTAAAAGCGTCCTCACTGCGTTAAACGCCGGGTATTTATTCCGGGAAAAACGCGAAAAAGGGAAAATTGACGTTGACAGGTTAACTTATTTTATATCCAAACTTTTTAAAACAGAAGATATCGAGTTTCTTTTTCCGGGGGAAAAAGATTCACAATTAAAACCCTCTTTTTATACAAATGATAAAAACAAAAAATTATTAAGTTATCTTCGTGTTAACCGAGTCCCTTACGTAGATAAAGACTTTTATATTAAGATAAACGACCAAAAATACACAAAATACTTTTTAAGCGATTTACAAGCAAATTTACCGCTCGATAAAAGCCTTAATTATATTACAACCGGAAGTAACAAAAGCGATATAATTGACGTTATAATTAAAGAAGTTTTGAAAAAAGATATAAAGTTAAATATTAATTACAAAACCGGTAAAGTAATAGCAAAAAGATACAATATGCAAGCAGAATTAACAATTAACGAACTTATAAAAATTGCACAAAACACAAGCATAACTAACGTAGCACAAGCAATAATTTTCCGCCTTAAATAATCCTTTTTATCCCCCTTTTTTTTATAAATAATAAAAAAAATTATAAATACTTATAAATAAGTATTTGAATATTATAATTAATTATGTATTCAAAAATAAAAAACAAAAATCCGGGAACGGGAAAGGAATTTACAAATGAAAAAAATAACATTAAAAGACAGTTATCTTTTTCACATTAAAGTTCTTGAAGCTAAATTGCAAATTAACATTAATGATTTAGAAACTGCTATTAGAATAAAAAGCGATTTAAAAGAAGATGAAGACGGGCATTTATTAAAACTAATAAAACAAAAAGAAAAAATGGCAAAAAAAGATATAAAAAGAATTGAAAAAGAATTAAAACAAATCTATAAAAAAATAGACGAAAGGTTTTAAAAATGGACGACAGATATAAAGTCGAGTTTCAAACCACCGCGTTACAGTTCCTCGCTCAAAATTATAAAACAAGTTTTGACGCGTTGTTAAAAGCATATAGTTATTTTCGTAATTATGAAAAAAAAGAAGCGTTGTATTATTTAATCAGACTTGACGAATACCTTGAACTTCTGCCGGCTTTAAATTTACAATTCCGGCAGGCGTTAAAAGAAAAAGACTTCCGTAAAATAAAAAGCATAAGTAATAAACTTTTCCGAATTACTTTGTCAGTTCAAAATGAATTTGAAACTTTAAACGCGTTTTTTACAAAGGAAAGAATTAAAAGTGCGGAAAGTATTTTAAAGTTAGAAAAAGAAAATAAAGACTTTATCCCCTTTTAATTTTTCTTTCTTTTTTTTTATCCGAAAATAAATCTTATAAATAAATAATGTAAATAAAAAACAAAGGAGTATCTAAAAATGGACGCAAGAAAACTAAACAAGTTACTGAAAAGACTTGAAGAAAAACAGAAAGAGGAAGCAAAATTATCTGCGAAAGTTGAAAAATTAAAAACAGAAATTAAAGACCTGGAAAAACAAATCCAAGAAGAATTAACCGGGAATTATTAACCCGAGCTTGCGAGGCTCACTCACATCTGCCCTGGCAGGTGTGGAGTGAGGCCTCACTCCACACCTTACGGTGTTGCGTGAGTTTTTATTCCTCGCGAGCTCGTCTAAAAAGAATAATAAAAAGGATATAAATGAGGAAAAGTTCTATAAACATTCAAAAAGCTAATCTTGGCGAATTTTGGCATAACACGCGTGAAAAAGAAACTAATAATAGTATATTTAAAGACGCGACAAACGAATACGATAAACCGGCGGAAGAAGCTATTAAACTTTATCGTGAAGATTTAAAAATAAAAAGCGAAAAATATACAGAAAGAACAGGACAAAAGTTACAAAAAAGAGCTATAACGTTGATGAATGCTTTAATAAATCTTGATGAACATCATTCACTTGAGGACGTTAAAAAGGTCGCACGTATGCTTGAAGAAAAACTTGACGTAAAAGTTTATCAAATCGCGTTACATCGCGACGAGGGGTTCATTAACGAAGACGGCAAAAAACACGTAAATTGGCACGCTCATATAATGTTTAGTGGCCTCGATAGTAACGGAAATAGTGTTAAAAGAAATAAATTAAATATACACGTATTGAGGCAGTTACAAGACGAAGTTGCCCAAATTTTAAACATGGAACGTGGACGTCCTGATAAAACAAAAAAACACGTCAATATTTATGAATATAAAGAAAGAAAAAAATCGGAAGCAGAAGCCGTTAAAAAAGAAAAAATGAAAGATGTATCAAGAGCGGAAAATTTAAAATTAAAAATGGAAAACCGAAAGTTAAAAAACGAAAACGAAACGTTAAAAAATGAGTTAAACAAATATAAACAAATGTTTACGGAATACAGAAAGGAAACCGGGAAAAATGTTTCTGCCTTGAAAAAAGAAATTTCAGAATTACGCAGGAAAATGATTCAAGCAAACCGTGACGCGGAACAAAAAATATTTACGGCGGAGGATTATAAAATTTTAAGTAATCTTAAAAAATCCTTAAACGCTAAAACGGCGGCGGAAGTTGAAAAAAAATTATCAGAACTTAAAGAAAAAATAAACAAAAAAATCCTTTTTTCAAATTCGGTAAATCTTAAAAAAACCGGAAAAAACGACTTTAATAAAAAGTTATACGTGTTTAGTAAATTAATTAATAATGATTATAAGAGCCTTAAAAGAATGGGTATATCTATGGACGATTATTTTTTTAAAAAGACGGAAGACGATGAAATTTTAGTCGGAAACAAAGATAAAAACTTATATTTAAAAGTTAGTCCGGATTCAATAACCGCGAATGCAAACCCGGCGGTGAGCGACACGGAAGTAGCCCATGAAATATTTAAACTTGCAACGGCTAACGGGAAAAATATTATGGACTTAGAGCCTCGCGGGTCGGCAGAATTTAAAAGAGCTTTTTATAATCTTCAAGAAAACTATATCGCTCAAATTCTTTCTAAAAATCCACAAAAAAATCTACACGATATTAATATTTAACTTTTTAATTTCCTTTTTTTAAACTTATAAATATATAGGTAATCCAAAAAAAATACGAAAGGAAAAACGACAATGGAAACACTATTCAAAATTATAATAATCAGTTACCTTATTTATATATATGTTAGGGAAACCTATATATATACATATAAGATAAATCCATCGGATTATAAAATCGGAAATCTTCTTAAAACATTAAAAGGGGGTCAGTAATGGAAGCAGTAAACACGAACACGACTGAAGTTTTACAAAACTTGCAAAAGTTTTTTAATGATATATCGGAAGATAAAGAAACAAAAGCACTGGTAAACGGCTATATAAAAACAAAAGATATTAATAAACAAAAACAAATAATTAATTATTTGGCAGAAAAATATAACATCGATGAAAATATCGTAAATCAATATTTTTCCTCTTTACGGGAAAAAGCGGAGCAGAAATTAAAAGAAATTGACGAACTGGATAAGATAAACGAAAAACTGTTTAAAAACCTTCAGTATAAAAGTAATGTTAAATTTTCCACATTACATATATTAATGCCGTTCCTGCTTTTAAAGAACGTCGCAGAAACGTATTCAGTTGCCGGCGAAATATGGGCGAATCAATTTAAACAGTTAGCGTTAAAACATATTAATAATATTACGTTAAAAAACGAAACAGATACTTATCTTAAAAAAATTAAAAAGTTACTTAACGACGGAAAATATGAAGAACTTGAAAAAGAATCTTTAAAAGAATTAACGTTACTTCCAGAGGAAGAACAAACATTATTAATCGAAAACCTGAAAGAAACTAAAAATGAAATTGACGCAGAAATAAAAGAAGAGGCGGGCGAACAAGTGCTTTTATTAACGCATAAAGTCACAGATAAAGACGTTAATCTTTCGGAATTAGAATCGTTTGAAAATGTAGTCGCCGAAAACTTATATAATCACGGGAATAATATTAATAGTAAGTTTTTATCGGCTACCGAACTTCTATTAAACAATAACTTAAAATATAACTTATTAAAACAAGTATTTACAAACTTAACGCCGGAAGAATTTGCAAAAATGCTTACATACGCTCACGCTCACGCAAATAGTGATATATCGAAAGATTTGTTTACAATGGCGGAAAAAGGGGAATTAAGCGAAGCCGTTTTTAATAAGGAAATTTCAAGCATACTGAAAGACCCGGAATATAAAGAACTATTTAATGATATTAAAAAAGAACTATATGGGCTTGATATTTCAGAAATTAAACCTAAAAAAGAAAGGGGGTTACAAAGATGAGTTTGATATTTAGATTTATTATATATTTTGCAAATAAATATGGTGAAAAGCAAGCAGACGAGTTGCTCGGCTTACTTATGCGTGAGTTTCCTGGAAAATGGGAAGCCGAACAATATATAAAAAAACATTATAAAAAAGAAATATCGGAAATGGAACGGGAACATAAAAAGAAAGTTAATCAAGAGCTTGAAAGGCAGTTAAAAGAATTTTTAAAAGGGTTGGAAGTATGAAAATAAAAGGCGATTCATACGTAAAGGCCGATAATAATTATTACGCGTTCCTTGATAAACTTGAGGAACTTATAGAAGAATTAAAAGAATTAACGGAAGAAATCGAAAAATTAAACGATTCATTATCCGGTATAAAGCCGGTAAAAGACAATTTTAAAGAACGTGTATTAATTAAGTTAAAGTTATTTAAGCTAAAAGAAAAAGCATATTACAATATTATGTTTATTCAAAAAATACTTCAACGTATAAACATCCGGGAGTTGGACGACGACGAAAAAGAAGAAATTAAGCAGACGGCGTTATTTGCTAAAAATACTCTTATCACTTTAAACAACATCTACAACCGGTTAGCTACTAAATAACTTCTTTCCTTTTTTTCTTGTTTAATTTATTTTTAATTTAGTAACGTTTTAGTATTATGTGTAACCATTTTTTTTAACCAAATTTTCGTTTTAGTGGGCTAAAAAGCCCGAAAAATCGGGATTTTGTGGCTTTTGGAAATGTGGTTACATCATTCCCATTCCGCCCATTCCTCCCATGTCAGGTGCTGCTGGAGCCGGTTTGTCTTCCGGAACTTCAGTTACAGCCGCTTCAGTTGTAAGAAGCAGGCTTCCTACTGATACAGCGTTTTGTAAAGCAATTCTTTCAACTTTTGTAGGGTCGATAATTCCTGCTTTGAACATATCAACATATTCACCAGTTGCTGCGTTGAATCCTGTGTTTTCATCAGCTTCTTCAACTTTCATAGCAACGATTCCAGGCTCGAATCCTGCGTTTTTAGCAATTTGTTTGATTGGTGCTTTTACTGCTTGTTTTACAATATCAACACCGATTTTTTCATCAGCGTCTTCTACGTTTACGCTAATGTTTTTAGCTGCTTTAAGGATTGCTGCACCACCACCGATAACGATACCTTCTTCAACAGCCGCTTTAGTTGCGCTAAGTGCGTCGTCAACTCTGTCTTTTTTCTCTTTCATTTCAGTTTCAGTTGCCGCACCGACTTTGATTACAGCAACACCTCCGCTTAATTTTGCAAGTCTTTCTTGTAATTTTTCTCTGTCGTAATCGCTTGTTGTCTCTTCAATTTCTTTTTTGATTTGAGCGATTCTCGCTTCAATAGCCGCTTTATCGCCTCTACCGTCAACGATTGTAGTGTTTTCTTTATCAACTACAACTCTTCCAGCCTGTCCAAGGTCTGCCAATGTTGCGCTCTCAAGTGTTCTACCAAGCTCTTCAGAAATTACCTGACCGCCTGTTAGGATTGCGATATCTTGAAGCATTGCTTTTCTTCTATCACCAAATCCAGGCGCTTTTACAGCACATACGTTTAGTACACCTCTTAGTTTATTTACTACAAGTGTTGCAAGAGCTTCGCCTTCGATATCTTCAGCAATAATTAATAACGGTTTGTTTCCAGCTTGAACCATTTGCTCAAGTAACGGTAATAGATCTTTCATGTTGCTGATTTTTTTGTCGTATAGTAAAATATATGCGTCATTTAGTTCAGCAACCATTTTTTCAGTATCAGTTACGAAATATGGTGATAGATAACCTCTGTCAAACTGCATACCTTCAACTACTTCAAGTTCGTCTTGAAGTGATTTACCTTCTTCTACAGTAATAACACCGTCTTTTCCTACTTTATCCATAGCTTCGGCAATAAGTTCACCGATTTTTTTGTCGTTGTTAGCTGATATTGTCGCAACCTGAGCGATTTGTTCTTTGTTTTCAACAGTTTTGCTCATTTTTTTAAGTTCTGCGATAATAGCTTCAACTGCTTTATCCATTCCTCTTTTAACCGCTACAGGGTTTGCACCCGCAGTGATGTATTTTAGACCTTCTTTGAATACTGCATGCGCTAAAACAGTTGCAGTAGTTGTACCGTCACCTGCTTCATCTGCAGTTTTGCTTGCAACTTCTTTAACAAGCTGTGCACCCATGTTTTCTACAGGGTGTTTAAGTTCGATTTCTTTTGCAACAGACACACCGTCTTTTGTAATGTGAGGTGCTCCGAAACTTCTTTGAAGTAGAACGTTTCTACCTTTTGGACCCATAGTTACTCTAACTGCGTCTGCGAGTTTTTCAACACCCGCTAATAATTCATTTCTTGCTACATCGCTGTATACTACATCTTTTGCTGCCATTTCACCCTCCTTATTCTATAATTCCAAGAATATCGTCAGTATTTAATACTAAATATTCTTTTCCTTCGATTGTAATGTCTGTTCCGCTGTATTTTGCAAATACTACTTTATCACCTTCTTTTAAAGGTAAATTTTCATCTTCTTCCACTTCTTTTGAAATAGCTACTATTTTACCTTCAAGTGGTTTTTCTTTTGCATTATCAGGTATAATAATTCCGCTTGCAGTTTTAGCTTCTTCTTCAACTCTTTCTACTAATACTCTTAGTCCAATTGGTTTAAACATTTCCGCCTCCTTTAGCAGTTATTTATTTTAACTGACGGAATTATAATAGAAAAAAGCAAAAAAGTCAATATTTTTTAGCTACAAATTTAAAAAATTTTAGTTACTTCTACTAAACTTATATGAATTAATTTAATTAATTTTTTACATTATATAATATAAATTATGAAATTGAAAAAGGCAAAAAGGGAGAATCAATTGCCCATCATGACTTCCGGAAGCCATAAAGAGATTTGTGGGATGTAAGTAATTAGCAATAAACCTACGAAAATAACGAAAAACCAAGGCATTACGGCTTTTACTACCTCTTTGATAGACAGTCCGGTAATACCGCTTGCAACGAATAGATTAAGTCCTACAGGAGGGGTTAACATACCGAGTTCCATATTGATTGTAATTATTACACCGAAGTGAATCGGGTCAATTCCAAGCATGGTTGCCACAGGTAATAAAAGTGGTACCATAATCATAATAATTGAGCTTGGTTCCATAAAGTTCCCTGCTATAAGAAGCAATATGTTAACTGCCACTAAAAACATTATTTTATTAAGATGCATTTGAACCACAAAATCGCTAAGCATCTGAGGGATGTTTTCAAGTGTTAGAAAATATGCGAATATTGATGCGTTTGCTATGATAAACATAATCATTGCACTCGTTTTTGCACTTTCCAAAAACACCGTTTTAAGCTCTGTGATTTTAATGTCTTTATAAATAAATATTGCTATAAATAAAGCCCACACCGCACTCACAGCTGCAGCTTCCGTTGGAGTAAATATCCCTCCGTATATACCGCCTATAATGATTACGATGGTCATAAGGGCCCAGAAGGATTCTTTGAATTTTTTCCATTTTTCACTCCAAGGGGCCGGTTCGGTTCTTTTGAAACCCAGTCTTTTTGCACCGATATATGTTACAGCCATAAGCATGAATCCTATTAAAAGACCCGGAATAATACCAGCTATAAACAACTTACCGATACTGACTTCCGCAGTAACACCGTAAATAATCATAACAATGCTCGGAGGAATTAAAATTCCTAAACTTCCCGATGCGGTAATGGTTCCTACCGCATAGCTTTTAGGATATCCAGCAGCGGTAATGGCGCCGAACATAATTGATCCGATTGCCGCAACTGTCGCCGGAGAACTTCCGGAAACCGCAGCAAAGATAATACTTGCGAAAATCGCCGCAATCGGAAGACCTCCTGGTAAATGTCCTACGAATGTTCTGGCAAAATCAACTATTCTTCTTGCGCTACTACCTTTACTAAGTAAATTACCAGCGAGTATAAACATTGGAATAGCCATAAGAGCGTATTTGTCAAGTTTTGAAAATACGGCACTCGCAAGGTCTATTAAACTTTCCGGTCCTTCAAAAAAATAAGAAGTTATAAAAGTTGAAGCACCTAATGCAACTCCGACGGGAACACTTAAAAAAAGAAGCAGAAAAAATATTCCGAATAATACACCAACTATCATTTTTTAACCTCTCTCATTTGTAACTCCATCTCCTCAATAATCATTTCGTGTTCCGTTTTTGTTACCACTTCTTCTGCCGGAGTTTTGATTAGTTCAATTGTTTTTTGAGTAATTCTATATGCAGCGGTTACAAAAGCTATAGGAATTACAATATAAGGAATCCACATAGGAATATTTAAATCCACACTAACTTCTCCGCTGGCTTTAAGCCCGAAATCCGGATCAAATATAAACAGGTAACCGTAATATGCAACTGCGAGTAAATAAGCCAAAGTAATTAAGTGTGCCAAAAGTGAAGAAAATTTTGCTAATTTTGCAGGTAATATGTCTAAAAGTATCGTAACTCTTATATGACATTCTTTTCTAAAGCAGTAACTTGCACCGAAAAATGCTGACCATATAAATAAATAATTTGTAAGTTCAAATGCCCAGTCTATACCTTCATGAAATACAAATCTTGCTACAACGTTTATAAAAGCCAAAAGCACTCCTGCGGCTATGCCGAAGGAGGCTATAAATTCATTTAGCAGTCCGATAATTTTATCAAGAATATCTAAAATTTTCATTCACCGGCTTTGATAGCTTTTTCAATAAGATCTTTTCCAATCATACCGTAGAATTTAGGATAAATGCTTCTTAATTTTTTAACCCAAGCCTGTCTTTGCTCTTTAGTTAGTTTTATGATTTGAAGTTTTCCTGTTTTATCAGCATATGCTTTGATTTTTGCGAATTGAGAGTCGTTTAGTTCTTTTGCCCATACTCTTTCTTTTTCAGTAGCTTCTTTCATTGCCTGTTTTACAACTTTTTTCATATCTGCCGGAAGTTTGTTCCAGAATTTTTTACTTACAACTACCATGTAACCAAGATATCCGTGATTAGAAATTGTCATATATTTTTGCACTTCATAGAATTTTTTAGTGTAAATATTTGAAATAGTGTTTTCCTGTCCGTCAACAACTCCCTGCTGAAGTGCAGAATAAACTTCACTAAAAGGTAAAACTACAGGGATAGCACCAAGCGCTTTGAACTGCTCGATTAATACTTTTGAGCTCATAACTCTGAATTTAAGACCTTTTGCATCTTCAGGTTTTATAAGAGGTCTTTTTGAATCTGTTAATTGTTTAAACCCGTTATCCCAATATGCAAGGGCTACGTATCCTTTTTTGTTAACCATATTAAGTAGTTTTTGTCCTACTTCTCCGTCAAGTACTTTATGTAAGTGATTGTCATCGTTAAACAGGAACGGTAAATCGAAAAGTGCTAACTGAGGTACAAGTCCCGTAAATTTTGAAAAACTCGGAGCCGCCATCTGTACAGCGTTGAACTTCATTTTTCTAAGAACAACTTTGTCTCCACAAAGCTGAGCGTTTGGATATACTTCAACCTTGATTTTCCCGTGGCTTAGTTCAGCAACTCTTTTTGCGAAATAATCAGCCGCTTTACCTTTTGGAGTATTCGGTGATACAACATGTGAAAATTTGATTACATAATCAGCTGCAAAAGACATACTTGCCGCAACCGCTATACTTAATAATCCTTTAAAAACTTTCATTTTTTCTCCTTTTTTTTATCAATTATAGCATTTTGGATTTATTTAAGACTTCTTTAACGATAATAAAAATTAATATGTTACGTTTGGTAACTTAATGTTGATATACAAGTATTACTAATCAGGTTTCTTGAATATTTGTTGTAAAAAAAGAGATATTTTCTTGAATTTTAAAAAAAAAGTGGTTATAATTTCACTCCACATAACTTGGTGGGGTAGCTCAGCTGGCTAGAGCGCCGGTCTCATAAGCCGGAGGTCGGGAGTTCAAGTCTCCCCCTCACTACCATTTAAAACTGCTAATAATAGTGTCTGGCACTAAAACTGAATGATTTTATTTTATCAATATTAATTTTAATTGACATTACAATTATATCGGGCTATAATTATTAAAAGTATTCTCGGTTTAAAGGACTGCTAAAATAATATGATCTGGTGTAATAAAGATAAATATAATTTTATAAGTAAGTTGTTAAAGACAAATGCAAATAAAGAAGTCCAATATTTGAAAAACCTTTTAGAAAGAGAAGAGGTTGATGACAATGTAAGAGCATTGGTAAATAAATTTTTTTTAATAAATAATAATTTCGATCTCCAAGAATTTGTAAAAAATCAATCTTTCTTCGAATATGATTTTACTGATGAAATGTTAAGCAATGATTTTCTTGAAAATAAAGACAGTGTTGCTTACGCTATTATTGAAGCTATCTTATCTCAAAAATAATTAAGGATTGGTTGTTGGTTTTAGCATTAAAATACAGACCTAAACGTTTTGAAGAAATAATAGGCCAGGATGCAATCGTAAAAACTTTGGTTAATTCTTTGGATAAAAACAGAATTGCGCATGCGTACCTTTTCTCGGGTCTAAGAGGAGCCGGTAAAACTACGACGGCCAGAATATTTGCAAAAGCTTTGCAATGTGATCACGGTCCTACATCTAATCCGTGTGAAGAATGTGAAAACTGTATTATGGCCAATGAAAGCAGGCATATAGACATAATTGAAATGGACGCGGCAAGTAACCGTAAAATCGAAGATATTAGAGAATTAATAGAACATACTAAATATAAACCAAGTGTAGGGAAATACAAAATATTTATAATTGATGAAGTTCATATGTTAACCAATGAAGCATTTAACGCTTTACTTAAAACCCTTGAAGAGCCGCCTGAATATGTGAAATTTATCATGGCTACGACCGATCCTTTGAAACTTCCTGCTACTATACTCAGCAGGGTTCAGCACTTTAGATTTAATAAAATTAAAAACGGTATTATTGAAAATTATTTAATTAAAATACTTGCAATTGAAAATGTGGAATTTGATGAAGAAGCGTTAAGACTTATAATTAAAGCTGCAAAAGGTAGCGTTAGGGACTCTTTGACACTGCTTGATCAGGCTATTGCTTTTTCAAAAGGTAAAATCGATTTAGACAGTGTTGTTGACATGCTTGGAGTGATAAATCCGGAAATTATTAATGAAATATTTGATGCAGTTAAAAACAGTGATAAAAAAAGAATAAAAGAGATCGTAGGCGAAATAAAAGACTATGATATCGAATCAATAATTGATGAAGTTATTATTTATTTAAAAGACGCTTTGTTTGAGGGTAGTTTACCGTTGATTACTGTTCAAAGATTTTTTAATATTGTGGCAGATGTTAAAGAACTTATAAAATATAATACTGACAATGAGTTTGTTTTGACGTTGATGTTTCTCAGAATGAGTGAAGCTGTTAAACCTCACAAAATTGATGATTTAATAAAAAGTTTTGAACAAAAAATAGATCTTAATACATATAAACCTAAAGAAGAACCTGTAAAGATACAAAAATCTCCCGAAGATTTATTTAAAGAACTTATTTTGAAGATAAAAGAAAAAGATATTGAGCTTGGTGTATGTTTTGAAACAAGTGTTAAATTTATATCTTTTAATGACGGTGTTCTTGTTTGGGAGAGCTGCCCTGATGATACTTGTAAAGAACAGTTTAAAAGATTTTTTTCACCTGTAATTAGGCCTATTATCAATGAGGTTTTCGGTATCGGTACGAAAATAGAACCGATCAGATGCGAAAAAAAAAATGAAACAACATCTATAACCGCCCAGCAAAGCAAACCAACACAATCAGTTTTAAAAGATAAATCCGACGAAGTTGTAAATAAAGTCAGAGAAATATTCGGAAGCGATGTAAAAATTGAAAAAATAGTTCATAATCAATAAACTACCATTGAATAAAACAATCGAATTAAAATAATATAAAGTTAATTAGCAATAAAAATCCGCCAAAAACGACTAACATTTACCTCGTTGATTTTTAAAAGATGCCGGAATTACGTAAGTTTGAAGTAATGGCGGAGAGAGAGGGATTCGAACCCTCGGTGGGCGTTAACCCACACACGCGTTCCAGGCGTGCGCCTTCAACCACTCGGCCATCTCTCCGGAAATGAAATTATATCAAATTATTTAAGCTTATTAATGATGGCTTCAAGTATTACTTCATCATCTTTGGCTTCTGCTTTAAAGAACTCTTTTTTGTCGTCATTGTAGATGAATGTAATGTTTTCACCGTAGTTTGAAATCGATTTAATGCCTTTTTGGGAAGCTAAAACCTTTATTTTTATTTTTTCGATGAAGTTTTGGGTCGGTTTGTCGAGTTTTCCGAATCTGTCGACAAGCTCTTTTTCTATTTCATATACATCCTCAAGCGTTTTGCACATTGAGAGCCTTTTATATAAATCAAGCCTTAATCTGTCTTCTTTTACCACTTCGTCCGAGATATACGCGTTGATATTTAGTTTTACTTCAACTTCGTCTTCTTTTACCTTTTTGCCGCTTAGCTCTTTTAGGGTGTCTTCAAGCATTTTTACATACATAGAGTATCCCACACCTTTAATCTGCCCGGACTGTTCTGCACCGAGTATGTTTCCGCCGCCTCTTATTTCGAGGTCTCTCATGGCAAGAACCTGTCCGCTTCCAAGGAATGAGTTTTCTTCAAGTGCAAGGAGCCTTTTTTTGGCATCTTCGCTAAGTTCGTCTTTGTTTTTGACTAAAAAGTAAGCGTATCCTTCGTGTTTTCCTCTTCCTACCCGTCCTCTTATCTGGTGCAGGTCCGCTATACCGAATTTGTCTGCGTTTTCTACGATTACGGTGTTTACGTTAGGGATGTGGATACCGCTTTCCACTATTGTGGTTGTGAGGGCGAGGTCGTATTTGCCGGCTATGAAATCCACAAGTCCTTTTTCGATCTGTGCAGGGGTGAGTTTGGCGTGAAGCACCAGGATTCTGAGATCCGGCAGTATTTTTTGAAGCTCTTTTTTCTTCTGTTCGATGTATGCGATGTTGTTGTAAATGTAAAAGATCTGTCCGCCGCGTCTAAGCTCTCTTAAAATAACTTCTTTAATAAGGTTTTCATTCCATTCTTTGACAAACGTTTTGGTGGACTGTTTGCCTTTTGGAGCCGTTTCGAGTGTTGAGATTGATTTGACCTGTGAAAGAGCCATGTTGAGGGTTCTCGGAATAGGTGTGGCAGACATATAAAGGGTATGCACGTTTTTGGATATTTCTTTTAGTTTTTCTTTTTGTTTTACGCCGAATTTATGCTCTTCGTCTATTATCACAAGTCCCAGGTTTTTGTATTCGATGTTGAGTCCCGCGTGGGTTGAGATGATGATGTCAATTTCTCCCGTTTTTACTTTTTCAAGGATCTCTTTTTTCTCTTTACTTGAAGTGAATCTGTCGAGTTTTGCTATTTTTATATCAGTGTCTTTGAATCTTTCTTTAAAACTTTCGAAATGCTGGTTTACGAGGATTGTCGTAGGTGCTATTACTGCCACCTGATAGCCTGAGTTTGCCACTACAAAACTCGCAACCATCGCAACTTCCGTTTTACCGAATCCCACATCACCGCTTAGGAGCCTGTCCATGATTTTGGTTTTGAAATCATCAAGGATGTCGTTAATTGTTTTTGCCTGGTCAGGTGTGTGCACAAACGGAGCTTTTGCAATAAATTCCCTGACTCCTTCAAAATTAAGAGGAATCGGCTCAATTAGCTGACGCTGGGCCTGAAGTTTAATGATGTCCGCCGCCATTGAGAGGATTTTTTCTTTGATTTTTTCACGTTTTTTGGCAAATGTGCCTTTTCCGAGTTTATCAAGCGTAGGGATTACGCCTCCGGGGGCTATGTATTTTTCGATTAGATTCAGGTTCTCCACAGGCAGTAAAAGTTTATCGTCGTTGGCGTAGAGAACTTCGGCGTATTCTCCGACTTTGCCGAGGATTTCTACTTTTTTAAGACCGTTAAATTTACCGATACCGTGGGCTTCGTGTACTACGAAATCGCCTTTTTTGATTTCATCGAGAACGAGGTTTGTTTTTTTTCTTTTTTCAAATTCAGGAGGGTTTAGAGAGACTATGTATTTATCCGGGCAGTGTATGTTTATATGTGCATCGCTTTTTATCCATTTGATAAGAGGAGCTCTTAGTTTAACCTCTTCAAAAATTCCCGCTTCTTTTAATAATACTTCGTTTTTGGCGACGATTTCGATGTTTGAGTTTTTGTGGAAATTTAGGAATTCTTTTATGTTTTTAACACTCAAATCTTTACATTTGCCGTTAGGTATAACGGGGGCTTTTTCGATTTCAGGGTTGAATTCTTTATGAAACTCTTTATATTCCGCAATCTCCTGTGTGAGGTCGTTTAAAAGTGCAAAACCGCTTAAATATTCCCTCTCAAGATACCAAAACCCTAATGAATAAAAGTCTTTGTAAAACGCCGAAAATTCACTTGAATTGATTTTTTCTAAGATTTGGTCGTATTCTTCTTTTTCGAGTGCGGCGATTGCGGGGATTATGGTAAATGATTCTATCTCTTCTATACTTTTCTGGCTTGTTTCTTCAAAAATCCTGATGCTTTCAACTTCCGTATCAAAAAGCGAAACCCTCACAGGCTTTTCAAGGTTTATGGGCCATATGTCGAATATATCGCCTCTGAAGCTGACTTCTCCTTTTTCGCTTACGATATCCACATGCTCGTATCCCCATAAAATCAGCTTTTCTTTAAGCTCATTCAGGTTAATGTCGTCTCCGAATTCTATTTCGATTGATTGATAATATCTTTTGTGAGGCAGTTTTTTGAGAATTGTCGTGTATGGTGATATAAAAAACGAATTATCGTTGTAGTATTTAAAAAGAGCGTTGTTAAGCTCAAATATTTCGTTTCTGAAACTTCTTAAATCATCCCCGAGAGTCGCTCTGAAATCAGGGAAAACCACGTAAGGGATGTTTAGGTATTTATAAACTTCTCCCGTTAAGTCGGCTTCTTTTTTTGCTGAGGTAATTATATTTGTTTTTTGTTTTTGCAGATATTCATATACTTTCGCCTGCACCGTATCTCCTTAAAAATTCTTCCGCTACGCTGAAACTTCCAAAAACAAGCATCGGTTTTTTGATCTCTTTAAACTCTTCAACTTCGATTCCCAAACCTTCGGCTGTTTTTTTGATTTTTTCAGGTTCTTCTATTCTTTCGTTATCCACTTTTATAAGGTAAAGTTTGTTGATTTTGGGTTTTAAAATACTTAGTATTTCTCTGTAGTCTTTATCTGTGTAAGTGTTATACACAAGATTCACCTTTTTGGGAAGGGCATTTACAATAGCTCTTGCCGCAAGTGGGTTGTGCCCTACATCAAGCCACAGATCTTTTTCAATCTCCTGCATTCTTCCCGGAAGTGTCAGGTCGTTTAGATCTTTTACATTGAAAGGAATGTTTTCTTTTTTCAAAAAGCTCATAGCAAGCAGGTAATTGTCAAACAAAAACGGGGCGAATTTAAACTCCTTTTTTAGGTTTTCAATCTCATCTTTTTCAAAAAACTCCAAATAATCATAAATTTTAGAGTTGGGTTTTATTTTTTGTGCAAAATTCGTAATTCTCAATTCTTCATTCTCAATTCTCAATTTGTTATGTATCTGCTTTCCGATTATCGCTTCTTTATCTATCGAATTGAGCTTAGTTGTGGTTATTTCTTCTATTGTGTCTCCCAAAAACGCCTGATGGTCGTAGTCTATTGTGGTAATGAGAGAGATTTTTTTATCAAATACGTTTGTTGCGTCGTATTCGCCTCCGAGTCCCGCTTCCATTATTACAAAATCAAGTCCTTCAAATGCCAAGGCTGCAAGAAGGGTGGTGTATTCAAAATAACTGAGCGATTCAGATACTTCTGTTGGGAGGAGTGATTGGAGTTTTTGATGTACTTTTTGAAGTTGATCGTTGCTGATATATTTTCCGTTTATCCATATTCTCTCATTAAATTTCAATATATGAGGAGAAGTATAGTGTCCTACACTGTAGCCTCTTTTTAAAAGTGTATGGGCGAGAAACCTTCCCGTGCTTCCTTTACCGTTTGTACCTACAAGGTGAATTACGGGGGCAATGTTTATTTTGTCTTTGATGAGGTTAAAGGCGTTTGGCATTCTTTTTAAGTCTATTTTTTTATAAAAAAGAGGCTTGCGGTTTAGAAATTTAAAAACATCATATTTTTCATTGTTAATTCTCAATTCTCAATTCTCCATTATTAAACGCATTTATCATCTGCACAGACTTTATTTCTTCCTGTTTTTTTTGCGAGATAGAGTCTTTTATCTGCAAGTTTTAGTGTTTCGTCACTTGAGTTTGTTTCATTTCTGCTCGCTACCCCACCTGATACTGTTACATCTATTCTTGTGTTTTTATACATAAATTTTGTTTTTTCTATTATCTGTCTTAATTTTTCAGCAAATTTATAAGCTCCTTCTTTATCTGTATTAGGAAGGATTGCAACAAACTCTTCACCGCCGAATCTACCTATCATATCTATATCTCTTGCATATCTTTTGAAAAGCAGTCCCAATGACTTTAATATCACATCCCCTGCGTCGTGTCCGTATGTATCGTTTATGTTTTTGAAATGATCTATATCAAAAAACACTACGGAGTAATTAGTACCGTATCTGTTGTAAATAGATTCTTGCTTTTTAAGTTCGTCAATAACGGCTTTTTTGTTTGCAATATCTGTTAAAAAGTCTGTTTTTACTTCTTTGCTTAATTGTTTTAATTTACCTTCAAGAAAATGTACTTTTTGTCTAAGTTTTTCAATTTCTTCGTCTTCTTTTCTCATCTCTTCCGAGAAGTGATTTAGCTCTTTATCAATTGAAGTTGCGATGGTTAGAAGTTTTTCTTTAATTGTTTCAAAATCTCCGTCGTCTTTACGCCAATTTTGAAGTTCAACGGTTATATTTTTAATTTCCTGGGAAGAACCGTCAGTTTTTTCAAGTATTCTTAAAATTTTTATAGAAAGTCTTTCTGCAATCTGGTCAAGATCTTTTAGTTTTCTTTTTAATTCTTCTTTATCAAGTCTTATTCTTTTTTGTGTAAGGATTTTTAAGTCCTCTGCAAATGCTTTACTTAATATAAAAGAAGTATTTTCTTTTATCTGTTTTTTAAGTATTGCTATTTCATTACTCATAAAAGGAGCATAGCTTGGAGTTAGTGTGTATATTATTGAGTCTACCAAAAACTCTAAATCCGGGTTTTCTTCAAGTTTTTTAATTAGTGCCTCAATAACTTCTAAAGCATCTTCACTTTGAATTCCTGCTATAGCCGCTCCTTTTTTTACTATAGAAGCGTCAAACTCACTTAAAAATTCAAACCATTCGTTTCTTAATTTATTAAACTCGTCTTTTTCCATATAAGGTTTTAAAAAGTCAAGATGTTTTATTGCTATGGATTTTGATTTTATAATAGGCAATACGGCAATTACATCTAATGCTCTTTTTGTATATAAAAAGAAATTTTCAAGATTTTCTTTTTCTTTACTCGCATCTTCTCTGTTAAGATAATTTATCAAAAATACAATTAATTCATCAAGATTTTTAATATTGTAATTTTTTGCAATCATTTGATATTTTTTATCAAGTTTGGCGATATATTCTGCAACTTTATTACAGTCTTTTATTATGACTCTTGCTTTTTTTGCTTCTTGGCAAAAAACCTTTTTATATTCATCAGGTGTAAAAACATAACCGCTCTCTTTAAAATGTGCGAGTGTTTTTTTTGCAATATCTTTAATTGTCATTTTTGGCTCCGTCTTTTGTGATTTCTGCAAGTAATTTATTTAATGCGTTAATTGATGCCTGTTTAAAAGAATTGAATTTTATCTGATCGTTTAAAATGCTGTTTGCTGAAATTGCGAAATCATAGTTACCGCTTACAGTATATGTGTGTGTTTTTGAAAATTTATCGATTATTTTTGCTTTTAATGTTACAGCGCTTCTGTAAAGGATAGGAAATCCGTTTTGGTCATAATCCAATGGTGTTAGAGATGAAGAATTTATTGTTAAATAGATTTTAGTATTTGGATTTTTATTAACTAAATTAGCCCCGAATACCGTATATATTGCATCATTCAACGCATCTTTTAAAAAGGCGCTTTCTTTAGGTGTTTTGGATGATATTTCAACAATTGCTTGAATATCCTGACCAATTATTTTATTCTGATAAACAGAGCTCGGTTTGTAACCGCATCCGGAAAAAGTTAAAAGTGTAAAATAAAAAATGAAGAGAAAAAAAAGATTTGACTTGTTAAAAAAAATTTTTTTCAAAATTATCCTTTTACGACGATGTTTACAATTCTCCCCGGAACAAAAATCTCTTTTATAATCTCTTTACCGTCGATATATTTTGCTACAGCTTCTTTTGCCTGTGCTAAGACTTCGTCTTTGCCTGCGTCAGCGCTTACGCTGATTTCAGCTCTTTTTTTACCGTTAACGCTTACAGGGTAGTTGATTTCATCTTTTTTAAGCGCTTCTTCATCCACTTTAATGGAAGCGAAATTGTTTCTGCCAAAAAGCTCTTCGCTCAGTTCACTTGTAACGTGAGGGATGATCGGCTCAAGAACGTTTAATATAATCCAGTAACCTTCCGTAAACAGGTCTTTGTTGTTGATTTTGTTAAGGGCGTTAAGCGCTTCCATCGCACTTGCTATAAGTGTGTTGAACGCAAACGTTTTTTCGTATGTTTCTTCGCTTCTTTTTAATGTTTCGTATACTTTTCTTCTTGCCTCTTTTTCCTCTTTTGAAAGTTTTGAAGTGTCGATTTTCGGCATTGTGTCTGTTTTATACGCTTTTTCGGCATTTAAGTAGAGTCTGTTTATAAATCTGAAAGCTCCTTCTACTGCAGAATCGCTCCATTCAAGTTCTTGCTCAGGCGGCGCTGCGAAAAGTATAAAGAGTCTTGCGGTATCCGCTCCGTATTTTGCGACGATTTCGTCAGGATCTACCACGTTTCCTTTACTTTTACTCATTTTGCTTCCGTCTTTAAGCACCATACCCTGAGTTAAAAGTTTTTTAAACGGCTCATCAAGTTCAAGGTATCCGAGATCTCTCAGTGCTTTTGTAAAAAATCTCGCATAAAGCAGGTGAAGTATTGCGTGCTCGATTCCTCCGATGTACTGGTCTACCGGTGCGAAATATTTAACGTCTTCTTTTCTGAAAGGTACGTCTGTATACTTATGAAAATCCGTAGTAAATCTGAACTGATACCAGCTGCTTTGTACAAACGTATCCATTGTATCCGTTTCACGCTCGGCATCGCTTCCGCATTTAGGACATTTTGTGTATTTCCATGTCGGGTGCATTTCAAGAGGGTTTCCGCTTCCTGTAATTTCCACATCTTCAGGAAGTGTTACAGGCAGGTTTTCAATCTTTTCAGGAACAATACCGCAATTCGGACATTTGATAAAAGGAAGAGGCGCTCCCCAGTATCTCTGGCGGCTTATACCCCAGTCACGGAGTCTGTAGTTTACCTCTTTTTTTCCGATGCCGAGCTCTTCCATTTTTTTAATTATAGCTTCTTTTGCTTCAGTGTTTTTCATACCGGTAAATTCACCGCTATTGATTAAAACACCTTCTCCCGTGTAAGCCTGTGATTTGTCAAGTTCCCCGTTTTCTGGTTTTATAACCCATTTGATAGGCAGGTTGAATTTCGTAGCGAATTCAAAATCCCTTTCATCATGAGCCGGAACTGCCATTACCGCACCGCTACCGTATTCAACAAGTACAAAGTTTGCAAGCCATACAGGTACTTTTTCGCCTGTAAGAGGGTGTACTACGTCAATTCCGAGATACACGCCGTCTTTTTCCATAGCCTGTCTGTCTTTTGGCAGGATACTTCTTATGTGTCTTACTTTTTCTTGGGTTTCTTTATCGAAAAGATTGTTTTCAAGCATATAATCCACAATAGGATGTTCAGGCGCAAGAGCAGAATACGTAACACCGTAGATTGTATCCGGGCGTGTTGTGAATACTTCGTATCCGTCGAATTTATTGTTTAGTTTTTCTTTGCTTTCGTCCGAAAGGCTGAATTTGAATTTAAGCCCGGTTGATTTTCCAATCCAGTTTTTCTGCATTGTAAGAACTCTGTCAGGCCAGTTTCCTTTTAGTTTTGTATCGATATCTTCAAGTAACTCATCAGCATATTTTGTGATTTTGATGTACCATCCAGGGAGTTCTTTTATTTCGATAGGGTTGTCACATCTCCAGCAGCATCCGTCAATTACCTGCTCATTGGCAAGTACAGTGTGGCATGTTTCACACCAGTTTACTTTTTGCGTACGTCTTTCAAGCAGGCCGTTTTCATACATTTTGATAATAAATTCCTGCTCCCATCTCGTATAATCAGGATCGCTTGTAGCAAACTCCCTTTCTTTACTGAATGATAGTCCAAGGTTTTTAAGCTCTTTTCTCATATAATCTATGTTTTCATATGTCCATTTTTTAGGATGAGTTTTGTTTTTGATTGCCGCATTTTCAGCTGGCATTCCAAAGCTGTCCCAGCCGATCGGATGTAAGACGTTAAAGCCTTTTTTTCTGTAATATCTGGCAATAGCGTCACCGATAGAGTAGTTTCTTACATGCCCCATATGAATTCTTCCGCTCGGATAAGGGAACATACTTAAAATATATTTTTTTGGAAGCGTATAGTCTTCTTTCGGCTCAAACGCCTTTTCACTGTCCCACTTGTCCTGCCACTTTTTTTCTATGCTTGACGGTTTGTATTCTCTCATTATACCTCCTATAAATTATTCCCAGTCTGATTTTGTTTTTGCGAGTTCTATAAAACTTAAGATTAAAGTAACTGTATTTGCAATGGTAGCACCTATTGCCATTGCATAAGCTGCTAAAAGGTCGTTTTTTATTTCAAGATATATAAATGCAGGAATCAGATGCAAATCAGCAACCAAGCTCGCCGCAAAAAGTTCCGCGGCAAAAATGTTTTTAACGCCGATTTTCAGTACTGTTGAAATCAGATTAAGACTTAATGCGATAAATAACGCAACTTTATTATGATCATATAAAAACCCTGCAACACTTGTTAAACTCATTAGCTGAAAGAAGACGTAAATTACTTTTCCCCAATCCATAACTATCCTTTAATGTTAAATTGAAAATGTAAAATGGAAAATTTTAAAAACTTTACATTTTCCATTGTTGAATTGTCCATTGATTATACGACTCCGCCTTGATACATTTCTCTTAATTTTTCTTTTTCTTTTCTTTTTTTCTCTTTTTCGGCAAGTTTTTTTCTGTAATCGTCGATTTTGAATCCCATCCAGATTAGAAGTGGGGATGCAATGAAAATTGATGAATATGTACCTACTATAATACCTACGAGTAGAGTGAAACTAAACGGTTTAATTATTTCTCCACCGAAAAGATAAAGCGTGAGAACAACAAAGAATGTTGTCAGTGAAGTAAGAACGGTTCTGCTTAGAGTTCTTGAAACCGCGTCGTTAATAAGCAGTGCCAGATCCCTGATTTTTGAATCTCTTACCTGTTCTCTAATTCTGTCGAATACGACTATCGTATCATTAAGAGAATATCCCATAAGTGTCAAGATTGCGGCAAGTACGTCCAGATTTACTTCTATATGGAAAAAGCTCACGGCTCCTAACGAAATTATAGTATCATGAAAAAGAGCCAAAACAGAAGCGACTGCAAAGCGCCACTCAAACCTGAAAGCCACGTAAATTAAAATACCTATAATTGAGAATATAAACGCCTGAAGACCTTTTTCTTTCAGCTCGTTTCCGACTTTTGCACCTACAATATCAACTCTTCTTATGTCAATTTTACCAAGAGGTTTTAAAATTTCGGCAATTTGATGTCCTATGTCGTTCTGAACGTTAGTCGAAGCATTTTTGACGTTAAGTCTTATTAAAACTTCGTTTTCATTTCCGAATGTCGTAATATTTGCACCCTTAAATTTTTGAGAAATCAATTTTCTTATTTCACCGATATCGGCTTTTTTCTCAAATCTAACCTGAACTTCAACACCGCCCTGGAAATCAATTCCCCAGTTGAAGCCTTTTGTAAATATTGAAAAAAGGCTTAAAATAATAAGTATTAAAGAAATAGAAACAAAGATGTTCCTTTTACTCATAAAATCATATATTTTTTCATCTCTAAAGAGTTCCATACTAAACCTTCATACCAAAAGATTTTGGTGTAATTTTTTTACCGCTTGCAAGCAGGTATTCCCAGATACCATGTGTTCCGAGTATTGCTGTTAACATACTTGCCATAATACCGATTGCCATTGTGATAGCAAATCCTTTAATTGTTCCCGTTCCGTATGCGAATAGGGCGATTGCCGCGATTAAGGTAGTAATGTTAGCATCCAAAATTGCACTCATTGCGTTTTTGTATCCGCCTTCGATTGCTACTTTTATAGATTTTCCTTCACGTATGAGCTCTCTAATACGTTCGTTTATAATAACGTTGGCATCAACCGCCATACCGACTGTCAGTACTATACCGGCCATTCCAGGCAGTGTAAGTGTTGCACCGAACAGCGCCATAATTGCAATGATCAGGAAAAGGTTTACGATAAGTGCAATATCGGCTACTATTCCTGCAGTTCCGTAATACCACGCCATAAAGACAACAACTACAATAAAACCTGTAATAAGAGCTATTAACGATTGTCTGATTGAATCGGCACCAAGACTCGCACCTACGCTTCTTTTTTCAAGCAGCATAACAGGAGCCGGAAGCGACCCGCTTCTAAGTGCAATTGCAAGAACGTGTGCTTCTTCAGGACTTCCTACTGTAATCTGTCCGCTTCCTCCACCGATTCTTTCTTGAATCGTAGGAGCCGAATATACTTTATTGTCCACTACGATAGCAAGTCTTTTTCCTACGTTTTTACCCGTAAAGTCTCCGAATATTTGAGCACCCTGAGAGTTTAGCGTAAAGAAAATAGCCGGCTGGTTTGTTTTTTGCGTAAATCCGACAGTGGCGTCTGTAATCATACTTCCATCAAGTACCGGAGGAGTTTTTAAAAGATATTTTCTATCCGGGTTGTCTTTGCTTGGAAGTAAGATATCACCGTATTTTTCAGCGTCTTTTGGAGTTAAGGCTCTGTGTTCTTCATCAACCGCATATAGTTCAAGATGAGCGGATGTTGAAATTAGCTGCTGCACGCTATGCTGTTCTTTCGGTGTTTTGATACCAGGAAGCTCCACTAAAATTTTGTCTTTACCCTGTTTTGTGACTGTAGGTTCTGCAAGGCCGAATGCGTCAAGCCTACTTCTGATTGTTTGAATAGCCTGATTAAGCGCATCGTCTTTTGTTTTGATAATTTCCTGAGGAGTCAGTGTGATTTTATATTCAATCGAGCCGTTTTTAGGTGTTTTTTGAATATTTACACCTTTAAGAATTTTAAGTTCTTTATCAAGTTTAGCAGCGTCGTCTTTGTCAATAAGTTCGAATGTAACTGAATTGTCTTTTGTTTTTAGGTTGTCGATAAAGAGTTCTTTTTTATCGGTTATGTATTTAATTGTAGATGCGATTGTTTTGATTTTGCTTTTTACGGCTTCATCACCTTTTACACCTAAAACTAAATACATACCGCCTTGAAGGTCAAGTCCGAGGTTGATTTTTGGTTCTTTGTTGATAAAAGAAGGGATTGTAAAAGCAATCCCGAAAAGTGCTGCTAAGATGAATATTACTAATCTGTAATTAAGCTTTTTCATCATTTAGCTTTCTTGCTACTGCACTTTTGTCAAGTTTTACTTCAACGTTGTCATTTAGTTTTACTTTTAGAAAATCCGGCTCGTTTTTAACAACTTCGGCAATGATTCCTCCAGTTGTGATTATTTTATCACCTTTTTTAAGTTCTTCCACCATTTGTTTGTGCTTTTTAGCCTGTCTTTGTTGTGGTAGAATTACAAGAAAATAAAAAATTGCAAATAAAATAATAAGAGGAAGTAAAGATGCCAAAATTGATGGTTGCCCCGCTTGAGGTGCTTGTGCGTATAAGAAATTCATGTCTGTCCTTTTTTAAAGAGAATTTTAACACAAATTCTCTTAACTTAGCAATTTTTTTCTCATTACCGATATATATTAACTTTTTATTGCTTGAATATGAAATTGAAGTTAATTTTATTATTAAAATCATTTTTACAGTTAATCTGTTTTTAACGTTGTATCTGCTTTTTTTTTCAAAACACAAATGGTTCGGTAGCGGATTTTTTATAGGATTATTTTGGTTTTGGTGGATAGGACTTAGTTTTCGGTATTACGGTTTAAGTTGGATGATACCAATTGTTGATGTTTTAATAGCTTTGTTTTACGGTTTTGTTTTTTGGATGATATTCAAAATTTATAAAATAATTCAAAATAAAAACCAATATGCCGCAAAAGTGTTTTTGGTTTTAATGTTTACTTTCGGATTTGATTATATCTCGCCTTTTACATTTGATTGGCTAAAACCAGAAATTTTGTTTGTGAATACAATTTTCGATGTTTCAAAAATTGTTTTGTTTTTAGTTATAACTTCCGTTGTTTTTTATAAAGAATTAAAATGGTTTAGTGTGTTATTGTTGATATTTGCTTTGTTCTTTAAACCTACATTTACGAAAGAACCTAATCTTGATGTTTATGTTTCTTATACCGATGTACCGCAGGAAAAAAAGTGGGAGAAACATTTTATTCCATATGAAATAAAAAATAATTTTACTATTATTAATAATGCAATAAAATTAAAAAAAGATGTCGTAATTCTCCCTGAAAGCGCATTTCCTCTGTTTTTAAACAGGTATGAAAATTTAATGGACAAATTAAAAAAGCTTTCTAAAAAGATAACCATAATTACAGGTGCCCTGCATCTGAAAGATTCTAAATATTATAATTCGACGTATATATTCGAAAACGGAGAAGTTAAAATTCTTGATAAACACATATTAGTACCATTTGGAGAATATATACCTCTACCTTTTTTTGAAAAAGAGATAAACGATATTTTTTTCTCCGGAGCCAGTGATTATGTAACAAGTGACAGATTCGGTATATTTGAAATTAAAGGATATAAATTTATAAATGCAATTTGTTATGAAGCAACTGTGGAAGATTTATATAAATTAAATCCTAAATATGTTGTGGCATTAAGCAACGATGCATGGTTTATGCCTTCAATTATGCCCTCACTTCAACAGATGCTTATAAAAGTATATGCTAAAAAATACGGCAAAATCGTTTATCACAGTATAAACGGATTTAAGTCATATGTTGTAAGAGAAAAATGAAGAGGGGAAAAATAAATAGAAATACTGATTACCTATTAAATATACGAATCACTAATTTATTAATAAAAAAATAAAATTAAAAACTTGCACCTATACTGAATTCGAATCTTTGAAGATCGTCGCCCGGTTCACTTTTGATAGGCCATGCCCATACAAAGCATAAAGGTCCCATAGGAGTAATCCAGTCAAGTGAAAAACCGAAAGAACTTCTTTTTATATCGAGTCCGTTTTCTCCAATTACTCCGTAATCTATAAAGCCGCTTAACCATACTTTGTTTTTAATGCTTAAAGGTGTAGATATTTCAGGACCAGTTACAAGTTTGTATTTACCACCGATTTTATTTCCTTCATCATCAACAGGTGAAATGGAATAAGAACTAAATCCTCTTACGCTTCTAATCCCACCTAAATAAAATTTTTCATTAATAGGAAGATATCCGTTATCGTTTATCATTCCAGCAATTATTCTGTATTTTAAAACGGCATAAGTTTTATATGTTTTATCTTTAAGAGGATAGAAATATTTATACTGAGCAAGTGTTTTTATATATTTTTCATCTCCTCCAAGACCTGCAAATTCAGCACTTATAGATGCTTTGTGTCCGCTCGTAGGAAAGAAGTAATTGTCTGTATTATTGTAGCTAACGGATGCCACTACGTAACTTTTGGTACTTTCCGGCATTGTGTATTCTGTAGTATTGTAATCACTAAGTTTTGTTTTGGTAAAACCGTAAGTAATGTTTGCACCTACATATCTCGATAATCTTTTACCTACACCGGCAGTGAAACCTTTTTGTCTTGATGTATACGAAATACCTTCAAAATTTGTATCAAATATCGATGTATTAAATGAGTATTTCGTATCGAAAACCCTTGGGTTTACAAGAGATACTCTATAAGTTCTGCTAACACTTGAAAAATCAGCCGAAGCACTTACGCTTTGACCGCTTCCGAATACGTTTTTCTCAGTAATCGCAAAATTAAAGCCCAATTTACTATAACTTCCGTAACTTATCCCGGCTTTAAGTGAACCGCTGAGACCTTCTTTTACATTTACAATCAGATCTATTTGATTTGAGGACACTTTTTTTTGTTCTATTTTTACATCTTCCAAGTAACCGCTTCTTTGAAGCGCGTTTTTAGAGTCGGTTAAATCTCGATATGAAAATTTATCTCCCGGAGCCAAATAAACGTTTCTTCTTATTACCCTGTCAAGTGTTTTTGTGTTTCCGTTGATGATAACATTTCTTATATATACTATCTCACCAGGTATTACTTTGTAAGTTATAAATGCGTTTGAACCTTCTTTTTTAATTTCCGGATATACTTTTGCGTATGCATAACCTTCGTTGGCAAACGCATGCTGGATATTTTTCATATCTTCTCTCAGAGCGGATACGTTGAAGTATTTATCTGTTTTTAAATTAAGTTCTGGCAGTGTAACTTTGATATTTTTTGGATAATCTATATCTATTTTCTTAACAAGATATCTTATTCCTTCATATATAGAATAATCAATTGTCGCACTGTAATTATCAAAGTTTGATTTGGCTAAGGGATCGCTTACATACGCATCCATGAATCCTAAATTGAGATAATAATTTTGTAAAGCTTCTTTATCTGAAATAAGTTTATAAATATTTAATCTCCCGCTGTTTGTAAATGGAAATGCGCTCCAAAACGTTCTTGGTCTGTTTTCCGTTTCTTCAAGCAGTTCGTCTTTGCTGATTTTTTTGGCACCGAAGAATTTTACGTCTTTAATTACAAGTTCTTCACCTTTTTTAATAGATATCGTAAGTTTTACGGAAGTAGGGGTTACGAATTTTTTTTCAATATTTACTATAGTATTGAAATAGCCTTTTGAAAGATAGTACGCTTTGATAAACTCTTTTAAATTATCAAGTTTTTCAAGGGATAATATTTCACCTTTTTTGGGCATATAGCCTCTTTCTTTTAAAAGTTTTTTCAAATCTTCAGATAAGTTTTCAAAATCGACTTTTAATATTGTAGGTTTTTCCAAACATTCGAAAATTAACGTATTTCCTTCTTTTACGGCTTTTATTGTCTGGAAATAACCTGTTTTATATAATGCTTTAATACTTTCATCAATTTTTTCTACATTAAAATTATCATTTTTATGAATTTTTATAATACTATTTGCGGTTATAGGCGATATGTGAAGAAGGCCTTTATATTCTATTTTATCAATTTGTGCAAATAAAATCAGCGGAAATAACAGCAGTGTTTTTTTCATAATACCCCTTGTTTTAATAATAACGGCAATTATACCAAAATAAAATTATAAAAAATATAATGGTTTTTTAACTAAAATTGATACCGTATTAGCGGAATATTAATATATTTTTTTGTCTGTTTTAGGAGTAATGGTATAATTCCGGAAAAAAAGAGGGAATATGACTTGCGGTATAGTTGGTCTTGGTTTGATGGGGGGAAGCTTCGGTCTTGCAATGAGAGGATATTTTAAAGAAATTATAGGTATAGACCATAACGAAAAACATAAAAAAGACGCTTTAAGTTTAGGGCTTGTTGATAAAGTTGGTAGTTTTGAAGATTTATCAAACGTAGACGTGATAATTTTAGCCATACCTATCAGAGGGATAATAAGTTCACTTAAAACGCTTTCGAAAATGAATTTAAAAGAAAACTGCACCATAATTGATTTCGGATCAACCAAAGAGAGCATTATAAATGAGTGTCCAGCAAATATAAGAAAAAACCTTGTAGCCTCACATCCTATGGCGGGAACTGAATATTCGGGGCCGATGGCTGCAATTGCGGATTTATATGAAAATAAAATTATGGTCGTATGCAATTTGGAAGAGAGTGGAGAAACGCAAAGAAAGAGAGCTATTGAAATATTCGAAAAACTTAAAATGCGTGTTAAATATATGGAGGCCAAAGAGCATGACAGACATGCCGCTTTTATTTCACATATGCCTCATATAGTGAGTTTTTCAATAGCTAACGCAGTACTTAAACAAGAAGATAAAGAACATATTGTAACGCTTGCAGCCGGTGGTTTTAGAGATATGAGTAGACTTGCGAAAAGTAATGCGCATATGTGGGGAGATATCTTTAAAGAAAATAAAAGCAATCTTTTAGATTCAATAGAAGCTTTTAAAAGCGAACTTAAAAAAGCAAAAGAAATGATTGAAAAGGAAGAGTGGGATAAACTTAAGACATGGATGGAAACAGGTAACGAACTTCACAAAATTATGTAAAAAAATATCTTATACTTGCAAATCCTACAGCTTTGGATTTTTTAATCTCTTCTACTTCTTTGTCACTGACAATACCTCCGAGAGCAATGACGTTTTTGTGTAATTCACATATTCTATTTAGTGTTTCAATTCCGAGTCCCGGTCTGTTTTTGGATTCGAATATCGGTGAAAAGGTTATAAAATCGGCTTTTTGAGATTTTTTGACTTCTTCGGTGTTATGAGTTGAAGCGATTATTGTTTTGTTTTCAAAACTGTCAATTAAAGAAAGTTTTGAAGAAGGCAGATGCACTCCGTCAAAAAGATATAACAGTCGGGTGTTTTTTAAAGAGTCGATATTTATAAATACTTTTGCATAATCTTTGGCAAACTTTGCAAATTCTATAATTTCGTTTTCATTGTAATACTGTTTGTTTCTATAGCATACAAAATCGGGTTTGTGTTTTAAAATTGTCGTTTTTGTTTCTTCTAAAGTATATTTAGGATCGGTAATCATATATTTGATTAATTTACGCATAAATTTCAAAACCTTCTTTTTTATACTCTTTTTCCTGTTGCAGGGTTTTTAATATATTATTTATATAGTTTTCATCGACAGGTATTTTTTTTATTTTTTCAAGAACCTTGGGTAGGTCTTTTGATGGAACCTGCATTAGCGCTTTTCGTAACGCCTGTTTTTCGTCTAATTTTAAATTTTGATTTATATCTTGAAGTGAAAAGTTATTATTGAAATTGAAAGAGTTAATATGAGAGATTTGCATTAGACTCCTTTTTAGGAGCCTAAGCAAAAGGTGTTCCGATTAAAGAGCTTCTTCTTGTCCTGTTACAGCACCGTATAAGTAAACGTATGTAAGTACCATAAATACGAAAGCCTGTAAGAATGCAGAGAATGTTAATAGTGCATACCCTGCTAAAGGGAATACATAAGGTGCAAGCATTAATAATACTAATAAGAATAAATCGTCACCTTTGATGTTACCGAATAACCTGAACGCAAGTGAAATAATTCTTGAGAAATGCGAAAGAATTTCCACAGGGAACATAAGAGGTGCCAGCCATTTAACAGGTCCCGCAAAGTGAGCGATATAATGTCCTAAACCTTGTGCTTTAATACCTTCATAGTGATAATATAAGAATACGATTAATGCTAATGTTAAAGTTAAGTTTACGTTTCCAGTCGGAGATTCGAATCCAGGAATAATACCGATAAAGTTACCCATGAAAATAAAAATCGCCAAACTTCCGGCAAGTGCTAAATATTTTCTTGCGATTTCTTCGCTTGCAACGTCTTTTCCGATATATAAAATACCAGAAACTGTAGCTTCCATAACATTTTGACAACCGTTTGGCACGATTTGTAAATTTCTTGTAGCAAGTTTAGCAACAGCTATTGCCAATACTGCAGAAATAATAGTGTGAACTACCAACTGAACCATCGGGTCGTGGCCTAAAAATTGGAAAAACAACCAAATTCTACCTTCCATAAAGTTCCTTTTTTGTTGTAATTGTAGCAAAATTAATTATTAATTAATAGTGAAATGTGTGAAAAAAGTAAAAAAAATAAAATGGTGTGAAAAATGGTTAATATAAAAAACGGATAATAGCTTTTTAGTGACAGACCCTATAATTTATCGCATACCATTTTTATTAATTTAACAACTTTGAAGTTTCAAAAAATCTAATAACCATTATACTAATCATCATTAACAAATTAATACACTAATAACCAATAAACTTAAATAACATCAAAAACTTTAACCAATCCAATAGCTCAACTAACTTTATACAAACTAAATATCAATATTCATTTGTCCTATTCTGTAAAGCGCAAAATCGTATTTAATTGGATCGTTCGGATCGAATTCTTTTAGTTTATCGGTAAGTTCTAATGCTGCTTGAAGGTCATAAGTTTTTCTTTTTAATAGTCCAAATTTTAACGAAACCTTATGTGTATGAGTATCAAGCGGTATTATCAAATCTTTTTTATCAACTCCTTTCCATAATCCCAAATCGGGATATTCATTCCTAACCATCCATCTTATGTACATATTCCATCTTTTATACGGGCTTACTCCTTTTGTTTTTTGCGGAGGGATTTTTCCAATTAAAAACTCATATCCCTGTGAGGTGTATGGGTTTATTGCATAAATTTTTTTAATAATTTCCCTTATACCGTCAATAATATTATGTTCTTTTTTATATCCATTTAAAAAAAGTTCGTTTAAAGAATATTCTTTTTTCATAATTGATAATGTTTTTAAAAATTCATATACATCTTTTGCATTTTGGAAACGGTAATAAAGTTTTTCATTAAATACCGGTTTTTTAAAAGAATAGTCAAGTTTATTTAAAAACTTAAGTATGGCCTGTACGTTTCCGTATGCAAAAAGAGCTGCCATCAATGCCGAATATTCGTCTTTATATTTATGTGCTATAAGTACAGGGTCGAGTTTTTCCTCGTTTACTTCATATATATTGTTTTGAATTAAATCATCAAGTCTTTTTTTAATATCCAACATCTTCCCTTTTTGGTACAATTTTCCTAAAAAGGATTATAATGAAAAAATTGATTTTTTTGTTACTAAGTGTAGCTGTTTTGTTTTCATGGGAGCTTAAAAAGAATGAAAACGGTATAAAAGTTTATACCCAAAATGTTGAAAACTCAAAATATGATGAATTTAAAGCCGAAATGATAGTAACAAAACCATTTGATAAAGTTAAAAAAACTCTGCTTGATTTTAAAAACTATCCTAAATGGCAAAAAAAGATTGAAAATATTGAAGTAAAAAACGGATATATGTTAAAAGAACTTGATTTTCCTTTTCCTTTAAGTAACAGATTTGCCTTTTACAAAATCAATATAAAACAAACACCCGATATGCTGGAAATAGATTTAAACAGTATTCCATACGACAAACTGCCGGAAAATATTAAAAAAGAGTTTGAAAAACCGTCTTGTGTGGAAATGAAAGACGATGTTGTTTTTAAAGCTGTTAAAACTGATAATGGAGTTAAAATTATTTACAGCGCGAAAGTGGATCCTAAAGGGGCTCCGGCATTTATATTCAACAGAAAAATAGTATCAGCTGCTTATGAGACGTTAAATAATTTAAAAGAAGAGTTAAACAAATAACCCTTCTTACTGTTTTATACTAAATAGTGCGTCAAGCATTTGATTTATTGTAGTTATTACTTTTGCATTTGCCTGGTACCCTCTTTGGTACTGTTCTAAATTAACAAGTTCTTCATCGATGTTTACACCGCTTAAAGAATAATACTCATTTGAAATACTTGTAAGAAGAGTCTGAGTGCTTTCTTTTTTGCTTGAGACAATCTGTGTCTGATTAGCCAAATCTGCGGTTAAACCTCTGTAAAAACCGTAAATAGTATTGCTTTGTGTTTTTCCGTTTACATAAAAATTAATATTGTCGTATTGTAATTGTAATACGGAGTTTGCTATAGTGTTATCTCCTGAATTCGGAGTTTTACTGGCTTTAATCAAACTCGGATCGTCTTGAAGCTCCTGTCTTAATTGTATATTTGAAGCGTTATTTCCGTCAAAAAATTTATTAATTCCGAATGCTCCACCGAAATCAGCATTGTCGTTATCTAAACCGACATATGTGTTTTGATCTGTTTTTTTAGATAGGATTAATTTTCCGTTTATAAATTCAGCCTGATAATAATCATCAACGTCGTTGTTAAGGTTATTGTCTCCGTTGTCATCAATCCCAGGGGTGTTTATTTGCGCAAGTATACCTTCAATAGTTGAATATTTCGGGTCTTTAGAATCCATATTTACCGTTATAGTTCTTTTTGCTATGGCATTTCCGTCACTGTCATAAACTACTATATCAAAGTCACCGTTTTTGAGCGGTAGAGGTAATTGTGTATCATTCACCTGATTTAAAGGCTGGTATTCTATCTGGTTTAAAGCTGTAAAAAGCTGTGCTCCGTCATCTTTTACAAGTATTTTTGAAGTTTCGCTTGAATCAGATGAGTTTACGAATTTTAGCTGACCGTTTACTAATTTTGCTTCAACATCGGTAATCCCTGCATTTGTAAGTTCATTGTTGATGTTTTGTATTACGTCGTTTATTGAATCATCAGCAGAGACGGCAACTTTTATTTCAGTTGCGGTATTTAAGTTACCCTGGTCGTCATAAACGTTTAAAATTAGATTACCGTCTCTTACGGGTGATTTAAGTATTTTATAGTTATTGTATAGAGAACTTAATGAAACATCTGTCAAATCCGGTGAAATGGTGTTTGGTGAACTGATGACATCTGTTTCTACAGATTCCTGTGCGGAATATGAATAGATTGAGTTAACGCTTCTTATAAGTCCGTTTGCCAATGAATCGAGTGATGTCATCAAATTACCAAGCGTACCGTTTGTAGGGTTTCCTTCTTTATCGAAATCCGTTCCTCTTAAATTTAAAAGTGCTCCTATTTCCCCGCCTGTTACGGATTTGGTAATATCAACCACCGAATAATCCTGTTTTTCTATACCTATCATAGGATTGCCGGAAAGGGATTCTATACTAAGCTCATGATAGGTGGAATTATCCACAAGAGGATATCCTCCAAGTGATATTTGATAATCTTCCTCATAATCTGTTGTTACAGCACCCTGTGCGTCTTGTGATGTTACGCCTGATTTAAAAACTTTTACGTCAAGAAGCTCTTTTAATCTTTTTTCCAAAGCGTCTCTTTTATCTCTTAATTCATTGGCGTTTGATTCGTTGTTTGCTTCATGCGCCGTTATTTCTTTATTTAATTCAGCGATTTGTTTAATAATATTGTTTGCTTCTGTAAGTTTTGAATTTAAAGAATCGTTTATGCTTTTTTGTATATCTTCGAGTTTGCCTTTTAGGGTTTTAATATTATCTGCAAGTGCCTGTGTTTTAGCGGCTAAGTCAACTTTAACGGCACCGTCGTTAGGATTGCTTGCAAATGTTTGCCATGCATTAAAAAAATCTTCCATATCTTTATACAAACCGTTATCCGTTACGTCGGGAAAATATGTGGCTATTTCTTTTAAATACTGCTCTTGCGTATCAAGATTTGCAAAAGTTGCGGATGTTGATGTGTATCTGTTGAATAAAAAAGTATCGGTTATTCTGTAAATAGAGCTGATTTGTACACCGGTACCTATGTCTCCGGGAATAGAATTAATAGGATTTAATGTTGAAAATACCGCTCTTTCTCTCACATAGTCTGGGTTTGAAGCGTTGGAAATATTGTTAGATGTTACATCAATTGCAGTTTGGTGGGCTTTCAATCCTGTAAGTGCGGTTGAAAATGATGTTGAAATAGCCATACTATGCCTTTAATTGAAGATTGGAATCTTTGTATGATTCGTTTTTGTAATCGATAGTTTCACTATTATGGATTTGTTTAAGCAATGTGTTATAAAAATTCGCAACACTTAAAGCAAGTTTTGAAAATCTTTTATGAAGGTTGTTAAATTCAAAAAGTTTTTCTCTGAATTCATTAAAAAGTTTTTCTTCTTCGGGTGAGAAGATTTCTTCTAAAGGCTTGTTTCTTGAAACTAAAATTTTATCAATTTCAGTTTTAAGTTTTGCAAATTCACTTGCCAATATTTCTTTTGTTTTAGTATTTGCAAAAACTTCTTTATGATTTGCCTGTTTAATATTTTCAATATCTTCTTTTGTAAGAGAGATTAATTTGTCAAGAGTTTGAATAGTTTTATTTAATGTGTTAATAAGCATAGCCCTTCCTTTAATAATTTATATTTCAGGAAGGGTGAGAGATTAAAGAAGAGATTTAGCTAAAGCTTCGGCGGTTTTATCAATATCGATTTTATACTCACCGTTTTTTATTTGCTCTTTTATCTCTTCTACCCTTCCTAATTTTTCCTGTTTTTGAACATTTTGAGTTCTTTTTTGTTGGGTAGAGATCATTTGAGTATTCGCTCCTACTCTATTAATCATTTATTTGCCTTTTTTTATTGTTATTCTACCCAACTATATCGGCAAATAAAAAATTTTTTAAACCTTTTTTTTCAAATAATCGAAAAGCAGTTTGCTGTACCCGAAATTTCCGCTTAAATCTTTTGAAAGTTCTTCTTGGTACATAGATTTATATATTTTTTCACCGGGACTTTCAGGAAAAAGTTCGTTTTTTGAATTCATTGCTTCTTTGAGGTAAAAATTAAGTATTTCACTCTCAAAATCGTCACAAGCTTGTTTTAGTTTTTTTAAATTTTCGGTCTTGGAAATGTCGATTTTATGATGTGTTGCGATATTTATTTCATAACTGCTCATTTTTTTCTCCTTAATTTACTATTAGTTTTGCGTTTATTGCGTTACTGGCTTTTAAATTTTCAAGAATCGCTATCATATCCTGAGGAGTGGCTTTAAATTTTTGAAACATCTGTGTTAAATCAAGTATGGACGTTTCTTTTTTGATTTTAATTACAAAGTTGCCGTAAGTTATTACTGTCGGCTGAACCATAATGTCACTTCCGGCTACGATAGTTCCGGTTCTTTCGTCAATTACTATTACATCAGGCATTTTTGTCTGAACATTTAAATTTTCAACTCTTGCCAAAAATTCCGGCATACTCATATTGAGAGGTTTTTTAAGTTTAATGGTTCGTGGGTCGATTGCAACGGCTGCTTTGGTTTTGAAATAATTATTGATTCTGTTTTGAATTGCTACCGCTAAGTCAAAATCGCTTCTTTTAAGTGAAAGAGTTGCGTATTGTTGATGATATAGATCCCATGCCACAGCTCTTTCAACGGTTGCACCTTTTATAACTTTTACTGTTGTTGTGAAATGTTTTTGTTTTTTACCGCCTTTAAGGTTAAATCCGCCCATTGTAATAGGACCTTGAGCAAGCGCATAGATTTTACCGTTTACACCTTTTAGGGGAGTAATTAATAAAACACCGCCCTGAAGGGATTTTGCGTCACCGATTGAAGAAACTGTAATATCCACTTTATCACCTTCTCTGGCAAATGGCGGAAGTGTGGCGGTTACCATTACAGCCGCTACGTTTTTGGATTTTATATCTTTAGGGTCGAGTTTTACGTTTACGTTTTTAAGTAAGTTTGAAAGTGTCTGATTTGTGAATTTAGAAGACGAATCTCCGCTTCCGTCAAGTCCTACAACAAGTCCGTAACCGATAAGCTGGTTGTCCCTTACTCCTACAATGTTGGAAACATCTTTAATTTTAGCCGCAAACAGATTTGTTGTTATGAACATATAAAAGACTATTAAAAACATAAATCCTAAAAGTTTTTCGTATTTATCTATTATAAATGACATTCAAATCCTTTTGAATTTTACAAATAGAAGCAAAAGGCGTTCCAAAAACAAGTTGTGAAATGGATAAGTGGTGAAGTTGTGAAATTGATAAGGAAAAAAGAGGTGTTTTAGTCTATATATCTGACAATTAAAACACCGTCTTTTTCGTAGAAGTCGTATACATTTTTTTCCGTTTTAAGCTCTTCAATAAAATCTTTATCAAAGTTTTCATATTCTACTATTTTGAATCTGCTAACCGGTTTCATTTTTATAAGTAAAAACGTCCATATTAATCCTATAATAACTGAGATAATTAAAAAAAGACTTAACATGTTGTGATGAACGAAATAACCGGCACTCGCACCGCCTAAGAAAATACCGATGTATTGAATTGTATTTGAAGTTGAAAGGGCTGTCGCTTTTTCATGAGCTCTTGCAATTTTGCTTACAAAACTCTGTAGTACCGGCTCAAGCAGGTTGAAACCGAAGAAAAATACGATGACGGCGGCAAAATATGTGTATTTGTTGCCTATTAGGAAGAGAATTAAAGATAAAGTGATTGCCGTTGCACTCATTACAAATACGGTTTTTGCTTTTTGTTTTTTTTCGGCTAAAATCGCACCAAGAGGAAGTGCAAAAATACCGAGTACAAGTGCGGGAATATACACTTTCCAAAGATCAGTTTTATCCCATCCGAGTTTAGTTGTAAAAATGATAGGTGTCAACATAAAAAATACCGTCATTAAACCTTTTTGTAAAAATCCGCTTAGGAACAGTTTTAACAGTTCTTTATGTGTTAATATTTCTTTTAAAGAAGAGTGTTGCTGATGGTGGACGATTTTAGGAGGGTTTGGAATTTTTGCAATCACCAGCCAGATTGAAAACAGAGCCAAAAGAGCCGTTAGAATAAATAATTTGTCAACTCCCCAGTTCGCACCTATTGTAGGGCCTAATATCATAGAAAGCGCAAAACTCAGGGCAATAAACTGACCCATTCTCGCAAACGCTTTGGCTCTTGTGTTTTCATCGGTCAAATCGGCAATATAAGCTAAAATAACCCCTCCTATAGCTCCTGCTCCCTGTAATAAACGACCGAAAATAAGCATATAAATATTGGTGGAAAACGCACATACGAGGCTTCCTAAAGCTAATAAACTAAGTCCGAATATAAGTATTTTTTTCTTGTCGAATTTGTCAGCGGCTTTACCGAAGGGTATCTGTAAAAACACCTGTGATAAAGCGTATGCCCCAAGTGCTATACCTACATTAAACGCGTTGGCATTTTGTAAGTTCATGGCATACAGTGCCAAAAGAGGCATTACTATAAACAATCCGAAAAATCTTATCGCCATAAGCAAACTGAGATAAATCATAACTCTCCTTTAAATTTTAACTTTTATTTTTTGTTTTTTTTCAAAATAAACGGCTTCATTAAACCCTAACTGTTTAGCTTTTTGCACCGTTTCATTAAGCATAAATCCTACCTGTTCCGGCGAGTGAGCGTCACTTGAAAATGTAATATCAATATTTTCTTCAAAAATCATTTCAAGCAGTTCGTCTCCGGGATAGAGCTCTTTTACCGGCTTTCTTATTCCGGCAGTATTCAGTTCTACCGCCATACCGGATTTTTTAATGGCTTTAACGGCGTTTTTTGCAATGTCTTTTATAGGTGTTTTGGGTTTATATCCAAATACTTTGATTAAATCAAGGTGTCCTACAATGTTAAACAGTTTAGACTCCGCCAATTTTTCTATTAAATGAAAATATTCTTTATAAATATCATCCACGTCCCGTTGTTCCCAGTCTCTAATAAATTCCGGATTGTCAAATCCCCAGTTGTCCAAGAAATGGACACTTCCTATTAGATAATCAACATCCCTTTTTAATACTCTGTCATCAATAACCGGTGTAAAATCCACTTCATAACCTAATAAAATTTTAATCTTGTTTTTGTACTTTTTAGACAGTGAGACTATTGTCTGTTCGTATTTTTCCATTTCTTCAAAAGACATTCTGTATTTAGAATCGAAATCCATAGGTGCATGATCTGCGAAACCGTATATGTCAATCCCTTTTTCGATCGCTTTTTTTATATATTCTTCGGGCTCACCTATGGCGTGTTTGCATAAAGGTGTGTGATTATGAAGGTCTATAAGCATTTTTTGCCTTTTTAAATGAAATTATATATAATTAATCAAAAAAAGAGGTGAGCCATGACCCAAGAAGAATTAGATGCTTTAATGGCAGGCGGCGTTGACGAACTTGAAAACATAGATATTGAAAATGAAGAAACAAATCAAAATGAATCTGAAGAAGTAAAAGATGAAAAAGAAGAAATAATGCCGCCACCTGCGGATGAGAAGCATAAAGTTGTTGCTCAGCTTGATGAAGTTACAAAAGAGAGTGAAGAAAAAGCAACTCAAATTTTGGATATTATGGATAATATTTCCGCTTCAATGGCCGATGCCGTTGAAGAATTAAGCGAAGTGCTGAAGTTTTTAGAGCATGAAAAAGAACTTTTCACAAAACTTTCAAACGCTTTTCCTCATATTAAAACATTTAAAGAGGAACTTGACAGAGTTAATGAAATGATTGATAAAGTTCAAAAAGCGATAGAATCCGGAGAAGCTACTCAGGATGAAATAATGATGGCTATGGATATAATGCAGTATCAGGATATTCACCGTCAAAAAATTGAAAGAGTTATTAATATTATGAGAGCCTTAATTAAGTATATGAACAGACTCTTTGAAGGTAAAATTGATGATAGTGAAAGAGTTAAAAGCGCCACTCACATAAAAGGTGATGAAAACGAAGAACTTGTTAATGAAGATGATATAGAAGCATTAATAGCGCAGTTTGGAGCAAAATAAATGAAGAAAGTTGAATTATTAGCACCTGCGGGTGATTTTGAAAAATTAAAAATAGCTATAGCATACGGGGCGGACGCCGTTTATGCCGGTGTGAGCCATTTTTCACTTAGATGCCACAGCGGTAAAGAGTTTAATTATGAAAATTTTGCCGAAGCGGTAAAATACGCACATGAAAGAGGTGTTAGGGTTTATGCAACGGTAAACTCGTTTCCGTTTGAAAATCAGCTGCCTTTGGTGGAAGAGCATATATTAAAACTTAAAGAAATAGGCGTTGATGCGATGATTGTTTCATCTTTGGGTGTGTTGATGAAAGCAAGGGAGATTGCGCCTGAAATTGAAATTCATCTCTCAACTCAGGCTAATGCTCTTAATTCATGGGATTATAAAGCATACAGGGATTTAGGTGTTAAAAGAATTATTGCAGCGAGAGAATCAACATTAAAAGATTTACAGAGAATTAAAGAAAAAGTACCGGATGTAGAGATTGAAACGTTTGTACACGGCGCTATGTGTTTTGCATACAGCGGAAGGTGTCTGTTGAGTGCGGTGCAGTTCGGAAGAAACCCGAACAAAGGAAGCTGTGCGAACGACTGCAGGTATCCGTACGTGCTTTATGCAGAAAATCCGGAAACGGGTATGATGTTTAAACTTGAAGAGTATCCGGAAGACGGTACGTATATAATGAACGCAAAAGATCTGTGTCTGATTGAGCATATTCCTGAGATTTTAAAAAGCGGGGCGGTTGATTCCATTAAGATTGAGGGAAGAACCAAAGCGCCTTATTATGTCGGGGTTGTGACAAAAGCCTACAGGGAGGCGATTGATGCGTTTTATGAAGGCAGGGAGTTTGACAAAGAATACTTTATGAATGAAATCCTGACTACCAAAAACAGGGGACTTACAGACGCATACCTTGTAAAAAGACCTTATGAAAGACACGATACTCAAAATCTCGAAACCTCACTCACTCACGGTGAATGGCAGGTTAGCGGAATTGTAAATGAAGATGAAGAAACGTTTATGTGTAAATATAAAACATTCCCGGGTGACGTTGTTGAAATACTCGCACCAAAAAATGCTAAAATTTCACCTGTAAAAAACGAAATAGGTGAAATTTGGCAGGAAAACGGTAAATGGATACTGAAGTTTAATAAAATAGAAACAAAAAACGGTAAGGTTTTAGAAGCGGTACACAGCGGGAATTTAAACCCTATAAAATTACCTTGTAAGTTGCCGTATCTTACGTTTTTAAGAAAAAAAGTCGAGTTTAGTCCAAACGGAGTATAAGGAGAAAATATGAGATTTATATCAATACTTATGGGAAGCAAGAGCGATTATGAGATTATGAGAGAAGCTGTTAAGATTTTGGAAAAATTCCAAATTCCTTATGAGCTGATTATCACATCGGCACACAGAACGCCAGACAGAACTCACAGCTATGTAAAAGAAGCTGAAGAGAGAGGTTGTAAAGTGTTTATTTGCGGTGCCGGGATGGCGGCTCACCTTGCAGGTGTGGTTGCATCACTTACTACAAGGCCGGTGATTGGTGTTCCTATGCCTACGGGTATGATGGACGGACTTGACGCACTTTTAAGTACTGTTCAAATGCCGGGAGGTATGCCTGTTGCAACTTTAGCTGTAGGAAAAGCCGGAGCTAAAAACGCGGCGTATCTTGCGCTTCAGATTTTAGCAAATAATGATGACGAACTTAAAGCCAAACTTGAAGAAGACAGGGTTGCGGGAGCTAAAAAAGTAGAGATGGATTCTAAAGAAGTAGAAGTAAGAATAGACTGATGCAAACATGGCTTACGTTAGAGGAATTTTGTAAACTAAGCGGAAAAGATAAAAAAGAAGTTTTAAAAGCCTGTAAACAAAAAGAACTCAAATGTAAAAAAAGTGATGGCGTAATTTATATAGAAATAGAATCTTTAGCTAATGCCATCGTTCCTGTTGAGGAGCTTGAAGTAATTGAGAATAATAATGATGTGGCCGAAAGAACAATCGGCATGCTTTTGACTCTTCATGAAAAAGTTTTAATGAGCAAAGACGAAACCATTGAAGCTCTTAAAGAAGAAAACGAGTTTTTGAAAAACTCGATTTATTCCATTCAGGAAGTTTATGAAGATTCTCAGGAAACCATTAAAAGGCTGCAAAAGCAGCTTGAGATATGTCAAAACGAGCTTGAGTTTTGCCGTAAAAAATATAAACTTATGTGGGGTAAAGTGCTGAAAAAAGAAAATGAAGAAAAATAAGGAGGTTGGATGTCGGTAAAAAGGGTTGTGCTTTTTACAGCTCCTGGATGTGTGTGGTGTACAAAAGCCGAGCAGTTTTTTAAAAAGAACAAAGTAAAATACAGAAAAATAGATATTTCAAAAGACAGAAAAGCTGCAAAAGACTGTGAAAGACACGGATGCAGGGGTGTGCCCGTAATATTAATCGGCAGCAGATGGATCTGCGGGTTTAACGAGCCTGTAATTAAAAGGGAGCTTGGTATTAAATGAAAATAAGCAGAGAGTGTTATCTGTGTATATATACGCAGACGCTAAACCTAACAAAGCGTCTTGGCTTGGATGAGGATAAAGCCAGTGAAATTTTAAGAGGTGTGGCAAAAATTATAAGTAAATATTCTTTGGACGTAACCCCTCCCGAAATAGCGGCTGAGGTGTATGATTATATATCGAAAACCACAGGTATTGAAGACCCTTTTTCAAAAGAAAAAGAAGCGGCTATAAAAGAAGCACTGAAATTTAAAGATATTCTTGAAAAAAGACTTGAAAAATCAAAAGACAGACTCTATGACGCCTGCAAAATTGCAGTATCGGGAAATGTAATAGATTTGGGAGTCAATCAGGAATATGATCTACAAAAAGAGATAAAAAATATTTTTGAACTTGATTTTAAGCATAATGATTACAATGAATTTAAAAATCGTCTGAAAGATGCAAAAAGTATCGTATATTTAGGCGATAATGCTGGTGAAAACGTGTTTGATGAAATATTGATAAAAGAGCTTAAAAAGTATGTGGATAAGATATTTTATTTCACAAGAGGCAAGCCGATTATCAACGATATTACGTTAAAAGACCTTGAAGGGCTTGAGATATTGGAAATAGCCGGTGTTGTCGACAGCGGTGTTCCGACTCCCGGGTTTCATCTAAAGTATGCTAATGAAAAGGCAAAAGAGCTGTTTTTTGAAGCGGATCTGGTTATAAGCAAGGGAATGGGTAATTTTGAATGCCTTTTCGGTGAGTGCGGCAGAGATGTTTTTTATCTTTTTAAGGTTAAGTGTGAAGTTGTGGCAAGGGCGTGCGGGGCTGATGTTGGTGATTATGTATTTATGAAAAACGACAAATAAAGGATTGGTATGTATTTTAGTGATTTACTTTTAAAACTTCAGGAGTTTTGGAAAAACAAAGGCTGCAATATCGTAATGCCTTACGATTTCCCAAGCGGGGCCGGGACCTTTCATCCGGCGACTCTTCTTAGAAGTCTTGACAAGGGTCCATGGAATGTGGCGTACGTGGCTCCGAGCCGCCGTCCTACCGACGGAAGATACGGAGAAAACCCGAACAGACTCGGGAGTTATTATCAGTTTCAGGTTATTATGAAGCCGAGTCCGGATAATATTCAGGAGATGTATCTTGAAAGTCTTGAGTATCTCGGGCTTAATCTTAAAGAACACGACGTAAGATTCGTAGAAGACAACTGGGAAAGTCCGACTCTCGGAGCATGGGGTCTTGGATGGGAAGTATGGCTTGACGGTATGGAAGTTACTCAGTTTACCTATTTCCAGCAGGTGGGAGGACTTAAAACATTCCCGGTGCCTGTGGAGATTACATACGGAACCGAAAGACTTGCGATGTATCTTCAGGGAGTTGACAACGTATACGATATTAAATGGAATGAAAATACAACTTACGGTGATATGCATAAAAGAAGCGAGTTTGAATTTTCAAAATACAATTTTGAAGTGGCGAATGTAGAGATGCTGTTCAGATGGTTTGAAGATGCAAGGGAAGAGGCTAAAAGATGCCTTGAGGCGAAACTTCCGCTTCCTGCTTATGATTACACGATTCTGGCTTCTCACATATTCAACGTGCTTGATGCAAGAAAAGCGATTTCACAGACTGAAAGACAAAACTATATTTTAAAAATCAGAGAACTCGCTAAAGGTGTGGCTGAGACGTATGTAGGAGTGGATGAATAAATATTAGGGGATTAAAATGAAAAGAGGGGGATTGATTTTATTTTTTTTCACGGCATTTTTATATGCCGCTTCTTTAAACGTTATCTATTCCGTATCTACCAATGCGCTTAAATCACTGGATTTTAAAAACGATATACTTTTATATTCTACGGTAAAAAAAATATATTTGTATAATTTATTAACAAAGCAAAAGCAGAAAAAACATATTGACAATATATTAGAAGCAAAACTAAACGCAACCGGAGATAAAATTGTAGTGCTAAATAAATACGACGGAATTAATATTTTTGACAACAATTTTAAATTAATAAGTAAATTTCCAGGTGAATTTCAGGGATTTGTTTTAAAAGACTATATATTGTTCGGAATTACAAATAAAAATATTAAAGCCTACGATTTAACAACAAACAAAATAATAATAAACATAGAAAAACGAAATATTAAAAGTGTCGATTTTATTGATTCTGCGTTATGTAATTATTTAATTGCCGCAGCTCCTAATCAAGTATATATTGATAGGTTTTATGATTTTAGATTAAAAGCCGAAAAAAGAATAGCTTTAAAAGGAATAAAAAATATTAAAAAAATCAAATTTATAGATGATAATAAATTTTTGCTTTTTATGAATAATGAGGTTGATATTTTTTATATTGACGGAAGCAGATTACAGAAAATAGATTTTGGATACAGGAAAATTAAAGCTGTAGATACTTTCGGAGGTAAAGTATATATTGCGACAGATAAAAAAATTTATGTTTATGAAAATGTTTCTCAGTTTACAAATACCGAAACTTACGATATAAATCAGGTTGATGTAGTGGATTTGAGTGTAAATGGCGAATATATTGCGGTTGGAGGAAAATATAAAGTTTATGTGTATTCAATTGCCGAAAATGGGAATAATATCTCCCAAATCCAAAGAGAAGAAGTTGATGAAAACACAACATACAATGAAATATCAAAAAAAAATGAGAATCTGTTTTTTAATTTAGATGTAAACCCTAAAGTCGGTAAAGCACCTTTGGAGGTAAGTGTGGATTTGGTTTATGATTTTGACAGCAGTAAAATAGACGAATTAAAAATCTCGTTTGATAACAGTGTTTATGATATCATTGATAAAAAAATAAGGGAATTTGATTATGTGTTTCAAAAACCAGGAATCCACAAAATCGAAGTGGAAATGAAAGTTGGAGATAAGACGTTGGTTAAAAAAATATACGTAAAAGCAATCAAGGAGTAATATGAAACTAAAAAAAATATACGATTTTTTAAATGAAATCAGTCCGTTTGAACTTCAGGAGGAATGGGATAACAGCGGGCTTTTGGTCGGAAGTTTTGATAATGATGTTAAAAAGATCTATTTAACGCTCGATTTGGATGAAGAGGTGATTGAAAATGCGGAAGAAAACTCATTAATTATTGCGCATCATCCATTGATTTTCAAACCTCTTAAAAACGTGGTGCCTACTTCTTTTTCAACAAAGCTCTTGGTTAAACTTATTCAAAAAAATATATCATTCATTGCAATGCATACGAATTTTGATAAAACACACCTTAACAGATACGTAGCTGAAGAAGTGCTTGGTTTAAAGGGCGAGAGTTTTGATTTTGTTTATACGGCGGAAATTGATTCGGATTTTGATGAATTTGCGGAGTTTGTAAAAGAAAAACTTGATTTAAAATGCTTAAAAACCGTTAAATGTCACAAAAAAATAAAAAAAGTCGCACTCACAACCGGTGCAGGAATGTCACTTCTGCCTTATATCAGAGCCGACTTGTTTTTAACGGGTGATATAAAATACCATGAGGCGATGGATGCCAAAATCAGGGGAATATCTTTGATGGATATAGGACATTATGAAAGTGAGAGGTTTTTTGTAGATGTTCTTTACAGGGATATTAAAGATTTAAAAGTTGAAATAGTAAAAACCAATTCAAAAAATCCCTTTTTTATTAAATAGGTAAGTAGGTAAGTTGTGAAGGGCGAAGTGGTGCGGGCGAGGATGTTTTGTTAAATCTTAATGACTTATCAACTTCACAACTTGATTGCTTATTTATGTTATAATTCCACTTAAAAAAGGCATAAAATGAATAAATTTCTTGAGCAGCTAATAGAATTAAATAGACTTGAGAGAAAATTAAAAGAGCTTGAACCTGTAGAAGCGGGAATCAAAGCACCTTTACTTAAACTTGAAAATCAAAAAAACCTACTTGAAGAGAGACTTGAAAAATTAGAAGAAGAAATTAAGAATATTAAATTAAAAAGAGGCAAAAACGAACTTTTAATTGCAGAACTTAAAGAAAAACTTCAAAACATTGAAGAAAAACAGTCAAAAGTAAAAAGTGAAAAAGAATTTAAAGCTCTTCAAATCGAAGAAGAACTTGCACGTGAACAAATCGAAGTTGCAAATGAAGAAATCGCTAAATTTGAAAAACAGTTAGAACAAAAAGAAGAAGAAAAGAAATCTATTCAGGAAGAAATTGAAAAAATTGAAGCGGAAATTACGATTTTAAGTATGGATGTTGCTAAAAAACTTGAAACTGTGGAAAAACAAAAAGAAGAAATTTATAAAGCAAAAGAAGAATTAGTTAAAAAAATGAGTCCTAAAATTTATGCCTTTTATGAAAAAATAAAAAGATGGGCTGGAATTACGGCGGTTACTCCTGTTAAAAAACAGGCTTGCAGCGGTTGTAATATGAAAATAAACGATAAAATCTTTTCAGAAGTTATTAAAGGTGAAGAAATCGTAACATGTCCTCACTGTGGTAGAGTTTTATATATAGAAGACGAAGATAAAGTAAACGAAGAATAAAAGTGTTTACCGCCTTTTATTATATATTCTCATTATTTATCTATTTTATTTCCCTTCCTTTTTTAATTATTTTATCTTTTAAATCAAAATATAAAAAGTCTATTCCCGCAAGATTTTTTTTATATAAAAACCCGCCTTTTTGCGAGAAAAGATACTGGTTTCATTCTTGTTCATTGGGAGAAACAAGGGCTTTAAGGCCTGTAATTGAACAGTTTGAGAAAGTTAATATAAGCGTTATAACAAATACTGGTTTTGAAGAAGCTAAAAAATACAAAAATGCAGATGTAAGATTTTTACCGTATGAAATTTTTTTGCCTTTTTGGGTAAAACCGTGCAATACTCTTATTGTTATGGAAGCGGAGCTTTGGTATATGCTTTTTTATACGGCAAAACGCAAATGCTCTAAAACGGTTTTATTAAACGCCAGAATAAGTGAAAAAAGCTATCCTAAATATCTGAAATTTAAATGGTTTTACAAAAAAATATTCCAAAACATAGATCTTGTTTTGGCTCAAAGTGAGACGGACAGACAAAGGCTGGTTTCATTAGGTGCCAAAAATGTTGAAGTTGTGGGTAATATTAAAACATACTTCAATCCGAGTATTACTACACGATATATAAAAACAAAACCTTTAATTGTTGTAGCCTCAACCCATGAGAATGAAGAAAAGCTGATTTTAGAAAATTTACCTTTGAATGAATATCAAGTGGTAGTGGTACCAAGACATCCGGAAAGATTTGAAGAAGTATATAAGATTTTAAATAATTACGGCAGTGCGGTAAGAATTAGTGATATATGCAAAAACGGTGAAAAAGAGTGTAAACTTGATGGTGATTTAATATTAATGGATAAAATGGGAGAGCTTGTTAATTTATACGCTGTTGCGGATATTGTTATTTTAGGAGGCAGTTTTGTCGATAACGTAGGAGGACATAATCCGGTAGAAGCCGCATATTTCAATAAACCTATAATAAGCGGAAAATATATTTTTAATCAAAAAGCTTTATATAGCGAAGTTGATGGTATCGTTATTTGTGATGTTGATGAAATTACAGATCAACTGAAAAATATTCAAAACACTACTATTAGAAACCGTACGGATATAAAAAAAATTATTTCGTTAATTCTTTAACTATCTTTTCCATATCGATATATTTGGTATAACCTTTAACGGCATTTAGGACATTTTTGTTTAACATTATTTCTCCCGCTGCTATTTTTCCCAAGATATTAAAACTTTCACTCATACCGCCAGGTTCATATTTAAGTACTAATGACGCTTCTTTTTTACAATCTTTTGTAAGAAGTCTTTTAAATAAAAAAGCTACTTTTTTGTTGTAACTGTCCACCACTTTCGGCGTAACGTTTGAAAGTGATTTTAATTCCGGATACTGTGACAATACCACAAACATCCATTTGGCAAGTAAAATTCTATCGTTTGATGAGGTGTTTTTTATAAAGCATTCTGAAAGCTTTTGTGTAAAAATCCCGGCGTTAAGACATAAAACTATGCTAATCAATAAAAGCATTTTTTTCATATTCCCATCCCTTTTATTTTTTATATTATATCTTGTTAATATGATAAAATAAAAAAAAGGAGAAAAATGTTTGAGATTAAAGACGGATATATTTATATTAAAATAAAAGCGCAGCCGAATTCTTCTAAAAATAAAATAGCGGGTAAATACGGAGAAAGTTTAAAGGTAAATATAAAAGCTCCAGCTGTAGAAGGTGCGGCTAACAAAGAACTGATAAAATTTATCGGTAAAGAATTTAAAATTCCTAAAAGCGAGATTGCAATTAAAGGTGAAACAAGTAAACAGAAAGTTTTAATAGTGCCGTTTAGGGACGATATAATAAAAAAACTTGAGGAAATTAATGGTCACTAATAAGCAAATAGCGGACATTTTATCAAAAACAGCGGATTTAATGGAAATAAAAGGAGAAAATCCTTTTAAAGTAAGGGCATACAGAAATGCCGCAAGAATTCTGGAAAACTCCGCAAAAGACTTCAGTAAGCTTGTAAAAGAAGGGTTTGATTTAACAAAGCTGCCAGGTATCGGGCATGATCTTAGTGAATATATAAAAGAAATCGTAAATACAGGTAAATTTCATAAATTAGAAGAACTGCAAAAAGAGATCCCTAAAGGGGTGGTCGAGCTGCTTAGCATTGAAGGATTGGGTCCTAAAAGGGTTAAGCAGTTGTATGAAACATTCGGTATTAAGAATATGGATGATTTAAAAAAATACGCATACAGCGGAGAGTTGGACAAACTACCTGGTTTCGGGCCTAAATTGATAGAAAAGATCTTAAAAGGCGTTAAACAGCTTAAAAAAGCCGGAATAAGGTTTTTATGGGCTGAAGTAGAGGACACTGCAAACGAATTAAAAGATTATCTGCTTGAGTTTGAAGGGGTCGAAACAGTTGATATTGCAGGGAGTTTCAGGCGTAAAAAAGAGAGTGTAGGCGATTTGGATATATTGGTAATTGCCAAAGACTATCCGAAAGTCAGTGAATATTTTATTAAATTTCATAAAGTTAAAGAGGTTTATTCCAAGGGATTGACACGCTCAACCGTATTTTTGGACAATGATTTGCAGGTGGATTTAAGAGCGGTTGCTAAAGAGAGCTACGGGGCGGCTTTGCATTATTTTACCGGTTCGAAATCGCATAATATAGAAATTAGAAAGCTGGCAATACAAAAAGGTCTTAAAATAAACGAATACGGTGTTTACAAAGGCAATGAAAGAATTGCGTCACTTACGGAAGAAGATGTGTATAAAAGTGTAGGGTTGGAATATGTTGAACCTGAGCTTAGAGAAAACAGGGGTGAGATTGAAGCCGCAATGAGTAATTCTCTTCCGAAACTTATAAAAGCTGATGATATACGCGGTGTAATGGAGAATGTAATTACAAAAGAAGAAGTTGATAAAGCCGTTTTGAATGCAAAAAAAAATCAATTTGAATATCTTATTTTAAATGTTGATAAAGACTGTTTTTTAGAAATTAACGAATATATTGCAAATAAAAATAGAGATATCAAAATTATAAGATGCTTAACGGTAAGAGTAGATGAAAACGGTGAAATTGAAGCAAAAGAAGATCTGCTTGAAAAAGCGGATTTTGTTTGCGCAATTATGAAAGAAGCCGAATTAAACAGTGATATGCAGACAAAAAGATATATAAAGGCTCTTCAGAATCCATATGTTAAAGTTTTACTAAGACCGAGTTTAAGAGAGGTTTTAAAAAAAGAAGGTGTTGATTTGGATTGGGATGAGGTGTTTGAGTGTGCGAATAAGCATCATAAAGCAATGGAAATAAACTCAAATCCTAAATATCTTGATTTAAGTGATGTTTTAATAAAAAAAGCTATTGATAAAAATGTAAAATTATTGTTAAACAGTTATCATAACAGCTTTAAATACGGACTTAATCAGGCAAGAAGAGGGTGGTGCGAAAAAGAAGATTTATTAAACACGTTTTCATATGAAAGGATTAAAAAATTTTTCAATTTTTAAAAACTTTGCTTATTGTTTTAATATTGAATGTTGTATACGCCGATTCCAAAATAACTGTAGTGACAACATATAAATGGGAACCGTTTAATATGATAAACTCTAACCGTTTAGAGGGAATAGGTATAGATTTTTGGAAACTTGTTGCAAAAAAAGCCGGTATTAATTATAAATTTAAAGTTGTCGAAAAGTGGAGTGATGTTTTAAATGAGATAAAAAACTCTAATGCGGCTTTGACTGTAAGCACGGATGAAACCGAAGACAGAAAAAGTTATGCCGTTTTTTCAAAAGCATATGTGACGTATCCTCTTGTAATTGCAACTAAAAACAGTATTGGTTTTATATTCGATATAGAATATTTAAAAAATAAAAAAATCGCTGTCGGACGCAATTATACTGCAGCTAAAATGATGTATAGTAGATATCCTTATTTAGATTATGTGTATGTAAACAATACGGATGAAGCATTAAATATGGTGAAAGAAGACAAAGCTTTTGCTGCTATTGATATTCTTCCGGTTATTGCTTATAAAATTAATAAATATGAATTTAAAGACTTGAAAATATCAGGTCAAATTCCTATTGATTTTAAAGTCCGTTTTATGCTTTCGAAAAAATATTCTTACTTGCTTTCAAAAATAAACAGTGCAATTGAAAAAATATCTTATGAGGAAAAAGAAAAAATTTATCAAAAATATATTAATCCTAAAACCAAGCTTTTTTTTACATCCAATGAAATTCTTTTTTATTTTTTAATATTGACGAGTTTTTTAATAATTATACTTCTTTGGGTATATACATTGATTTATGAATTAAAAGATTTAAAAAAACAAAGACACAATAATTACTACACCGATTGTGACCGATTGACAGGAATATTTAATAGAAAAACGGCAATAGATATTATAAAACGTAAAACAGGCAACAATGAAAAGTTTTCATTAATAATGTTTGATATTAATAATTTTAAAAACATTAATCGTTTCTACGGACATCAGTTTGGTGATATTACGTTATTGGAATTGGTTTCATCGGTAAAATCATTTTTAAAAAAGGACGAGGTTTTTGCAAGAATAAGAGGCGGTACATTTTTAATTATTTTGAACGAAACGGAAAACGATGCTTGCAAAAGGGCTAAAAACATACAAGATTCAATTAAAAAATTTGATTTTAGTATAGTTAAAGATATAAGGTGTACATTTGTTGTAAAAACAATATATTTTCCAAATGGAGGGGCAGAAGATATTGTCTGTAAACTTGAAAATGAATTGAAAAAATCTAAAAGAAACAGTCAACTATTCAGATGTTAATTTTTCCGGGAAGAATTCTTTTAGATTTATATTTTTAAGTAAAGTTTGAAAGTCTTTTTTTGATAATTTATGAGCGAGTAAATATAAATTGAATAAATAATGAAACATGCTGCCTTTTAAAATCTTCATTTCCGGAATGTTTTTGGATTTAAACACATCTTCAATAAAATCAATCATTCCTGTCAGCTCTTTAATATTATTTGTTTTATGATTAATAGATTTTTCAAGCTGTTTTATGACTTTTGCAAATTTTAAAGAAGGTAAGGCTGTTTTTGTGATCTTAAATGTTGATACGATTTCTTTTATGTAAAGCGATTTGTTTATTTTAGGTAAAGATTTGTCTTTAATAGGAGTGGTATGTTCAATATAAGCTCCGTCGCTTAAATTATAAACGCTAATATTTAATGCTTTAATAAGGTTTTCTATGTTTCTTTTTGATGAGAGCAGCAAAGAATTTGTATATATGTCGTTACTGAAGTTTCCTTTTATTTTAATTCCTGTTTTTGCAATATCGTTTTTATTATCGTAATAACTGTTTTTAGGATGTTTTCTTTCATTTAATCTAAAACCCAAATCCATACCGCATAAATAAATTTCTTTTGTATACATACTCGCAAAAGCAAAACCACTATTTCCAACAATAGGAGAAGATCCGATAAGGGTATTTTTGTCAGAAAGTGTAAAACCTTCTCTTATGTACATTAAAGGTTTTTTGGCATAAGTAAACACTTTAGGGTTTACAACCGATGCACCTATGAAATAACCTTTGTATTCTTTAAGGGGTTCATATAATATTTTTTCTAACAGGTCTATTCTTTCTTGTTCGATATGAAAATCACTATGTATACCTGCTTTAAGTAAAGGATTTATCGCCGTACCTACACTAACGATTATCATTGAATTTTTATTTTTTTTAATAAAAGCAAGTGAATTTTCCAAACTTTTTCCGTTTGCAACCACACAAATAGGAATATTGAGTTGTTTTCTTTTTGATAAAAGCGGATATTTGTTTATATTTTGTAAATGATTTTGAACACCTTTTATTTCATCTTCAAAAGTTCCCCAGCCTCTAAATTTTGCAGTTCTTATTTGTTCGAATTTTTCCTTTGCATCATTAATAAGTGGATGTGAATAAGTAGTATATATTAGGTTTAAAAGGCTTGAAGTGATAACGCGTTCGTAAAAAAATTTTTCAATAGCATAGTAATCTAATGTACCGTTTACCCATAAAAAAAATCTTTCACCAAGTTTTTTGTAAATATATTCGTAATCCACAAAATATAAACTTATAGCAAAAAATTCAGGATTTGGCTCATAAACAAAAAGAGACTGAAAATTATAGTTTTTAACTAACACATCTAAATGTTTCCCGGCCAGTAGTCCGAAAATGGCAGTTGTCGGTAAAAAAGTTTTGTCGAATAAAAAATTCTCATTTTCAAACGAATCTAACGATTCTGCCTGATTAATCAAATGGTTTATAGCTTTTCCCGTATAAGGAAAGTCTTTTTCATTCCATTTGTTTGGAGAGAGAGTAAAGAATTTTTTTTCCCACATGTTGTTGTGAGTAGGTGCTTGAGCAATATTGATGCTATCACTTATTATTGAGTTGGGATATATTTTTTCGTTTGTATGAATGTTTACGATATTGTCATTGACTATCTTATAGTTTCTCGATTTTATATTTTTTATTAAATTGTAATATTCCGGAAGATTGTTGTAAAAAAAGTTAATGTTTTTTTCAAAGAGTTTTTGCATGATTACTCCGCTAAAAATCAAAAGATTTTTAGCGAATTATATCATTATTGTTTTAATTGAAGTAGAGTGTTTAACATTTGGTCTGAAGTAGTGATTGTTTTTGAGTTTGCCTGGAAACCTCTTTGAATCACTATTAACTGAGTTAAGCTTCTGCTTAAATCAACGTTACTCATCTCAAGTGAGCTCGGCTGAATAGAACCTCTGCCTCCTGTACCGGCAGTACCGATAATAGGTTCACCTGAGTTCGGAGAAGCACTAAACAGTGTTCCGCCTTCACTCATTAATCCTTCGTTATTTACAAATTTTGCAATTGCAACCTGAGCTAAAGAGTAACTTCTACCGTTGGTAAATACACCGATAACAGTACCTGTCTGGTCAACAACAAGTTGCTGTAAATCTCCACCAGGATATCCGTCCTGAGTTTGCCCGCTTGTAGCACTCGGAGCTTCAAATGAAGTAATTCCGTCAAATTTACCCATTGTTCCGAAATCAAGCTGAATTGCCTGTCCTGTTGAAGAACCGTTGTTAGGGTTGAAAATCAAGCTTGGTGGATTGTATGAGTTTATACTTCCGTCAGGATTGAATTTTACATATCCGTAAGCAGGCTGATCCAATGTACTTGGTGCAGGAACCTCTGCATACCATTTCCAAACAGTAGGATCGTTTGGATTTTCAGAAGTATGTGTTTTTCTGAAATGCAGTGTTAGAGTGTGTTTACTTCCAAGGGAATCGAATACGTCTATGCTTGTAGTATGTACAGCCGCGTTCATTGCCTGAGAAATAGCCGTACCGCCGGCTGCCACACTACCGTTTATTGGAGAAAATGCGTCTGTAAAGAGTTGATTGTCTTTTTCTTCATCAGGATAACCGCCTATATTTATATTAAATGAGTTAGATGAAGTGTTTTTAATTGTTAACTGACCGTCGTCATTTATAGATACAATACCGCTGTTTCCTGTAGTTGAGTTTAAAGGGTCTCCACTGTCATCTACAGCTATTTGCCAAATATATGCAAGATCCTGAATATCGTGGAAATAGTACACGTCGTTTTTTAAGAATTCGTTTGTGGATGTTCCGCTTCCTAAAGGTTCGAAAATATTTTGTAAATTTTGTAAAGCAGTAGTAGATGCGGCATTTCCGGCTGAATCATATACTTGTACACCCGTAATAACATCATTTGTTTCGGTAATTTTACCGTTTTCGAATTTAATCGTGTCGTCCAAGTTTCTATTTGTTATATCGTTTTGCAATAAACAACATAAATCAGCGATAGTTTGAAAATCTTTTCCATAAGTGTATGATACGGTACTACCGTCTGATAGAGTAAATTCAATATATTGGTTTGTATTGAAAAAGGCTCTTTCTCTGTTTGAGTCATATGTCCAGTGTAAGCCTTCCATAGAATCACTTGTAATAGGGTTGGTAGGCTGATATTTACCTGTTGCGGTTCCGCACCCTTCAGTTTCGTTAATCGGAGTTTGCTGATAAATGAATTTTCTTGTTTCACCAAGTCCGTTTATGTTTACTGTTATTCCCTGTCCGTCTTCAAGGTTAAATGCATCACCGTTTGCATTAAATAATTCACCTACATCATCAGCGCCTATAAAACTGTTTTGAACCGCTTTCATTGATTCTGTACTTGTTGCAGGACCGTCAAGCGCTTTAAAAATGTTTTCTAATATAGTGTTTGTAGAAGACAAAGTGTCTTCTGTTTTTATTCTGTTTTGAGGGTCAACAATCTGTCCGTTTCCGTTTAAATATACCTGATATTCTGAAGCAGGAGTTGTTCCTGTCGGATCTTTAATTATTGCGTTAATTTCATCTAAAAGATCTTTTATTGTTGTAAATTTTCTGTCTGTATCTGTTTGACTTGTTCCGTATGTGAATGTATACACTTCGGTAGATGATATTGTTCCGTCATTATTTGCATCAATTGCTAAAGTGATTTTATCAACATCCGGAGTTAGTTGTATTTTTTCACCATTTGCATTATAAAGACCATTTATATCCGCAGTTTGATCTACTGTAGTTCTCGTTCCGTCCATTTCAGTGATATGATCACCACTGTTTAAGTTTGCTTTTATTGCAATTTTACTTGTAGGGTTTGCAGGAGTAGTAAGTCCTGGAGGAATTGAAATAGGTTTTACTCCGCTTGCCGTATCAATAGTATGCGTTTCAGGATCCGCAAGCCATCCTTGAACAATATATCCGTTAGGATCTACAAAGTTTCCGTTTGCGTCAAACGTAAAATCTCCTGCTCTTGTATATCTGTAAGTTTTCCCGCCGTCACCGCTTACTACGAAAAAACCGTCACCGTTTATAGCCATATCCGTATTTTTATCGGTATTTTGTATACTTCCTTGTTTAAACATTGTTTCAACAGCGCTTACACTTGTACCAAGACCGATTTGGAGTGAGTTTTTACCACCTAAATCACCCTGTGGTGCTGTTGCGCTTTTTACTGTCTGGCTAAGTAGGTTTTGAAAGTTTGTTCTGCTGTATTTAAATCCTACCGTATTAACGTTCGCAATATTGTTTGCTTCTACATCCATTGCAATTTGATGAGCGTTAAGTCCGCTGACTCCGCTCCATAAACTTCTCATCATGACGCTGTCCTTTAGAGTTTTTTATTTTTCAAGCAATTATCGTTCCGATTATCCTTTTTTCATATCGATTGCTCTTTGAATCATCTGATCGCTTGTAGTAACTGTTTTTGCTGCACTGGAGTATGCTTTTTGTGTTACTATTAATTCTGTCATAGCCTGAGAAAAATCCACATTGGAAGCTTCTAAGGTGTTTGAAATAATTGAGCTGCCACTAATATAATTGCCGTTTTGGTCTGTATATAAAATCGCTTTATTTGAGTTTGCTGTTTCTCTGAACAGATTGCCACCCAAACTTTCAAGACCTTGATCGTTTTGGAAGTGATATACCGGTATTTGACCTAAGACAGACATTTGACCGTTGGAAAACAGTGCTTGAATTTGCCCGTTTTGGTCAATTTGATAGTTTTTCAAAAATCCTTCTTCTACTCCGTTTTGTGTAAAAGAATATGATGTAGCCAAATCTGTTTTTGCGTAAGAAGTCATATTAAAATTTAGTGTTATATTCTGGGGAGATGAGATTGTGATTTGTGTAGGAGAAAGTAAATGTCCGTCTGAATCAAATGTCATTTCGAAATTTTGTGTGGATATTTCATTTGAATCCGGATCAAGAATCGATACTTCTCCGTTCCATACGATTTGATTATTTAACACTTTTTGTTTTGTGAAAGTTACTGAAATAGTGTCTTTTTGACCGTTCGCCTCTATGATTTTACCTCCAAAACTTTGAGTGTTGGTTAGAAAATCATAACTTTTTGCGCTTGTTCCGGCATAAATTTCATTTCCGAGTCTGCCTAAGTTGTTCATAAATAAATCGTTAGAATTTTCTGTATTCAGAGTATAGGCATTTATTGTTTTAAAAGAATTATTATCAATAGAAATTCTGCCTTCGTCATCCAAATATACGTTTGTCGCATCAGGGTATGCGCTGTTTGCAAGGTTTTGTATTATGTTGTCAAAATCCTGGATGGTTGAAAATTCATAGCTGTTTTGTGGTTCGGATCTGTATGTAAGCTTTGCTGCTGCAATATTCGGTAAAAGTTCATTTTCTGAAGTTAAAATTATATGGTTAGGATCTGAAATTTTTATACCGTTATCAGTTATTTCATTTATTATGCCCGCTTGATCGAAAGCATCTTTAAGAGCGTGTTGAATTTCTTCTTTAGTTGATCCGTCCGGCATGTCTATGTTAAAGTTAATTCCGTTAAGTGTGAAGTTATATACGGCGTCTTTTCCGTCCGCTTCGTCATCTGTGATACATAGTTCTGTGGATATAATATTATTTTGATAAGTCGCCGGATTACCGAAACCGAAAACTAAAGAGTCGCCGTCTCTTACTTTTAAATCGGCTCCGTCTTTTGAATAAAGTGCGCTAAAATCGCTTTCAGTTGTAGAAGGTTTTGTTGTTGTAATTACGTCTGAGTCATTTAAATTTGACGTAAGAGTCGCTTCTGTTGTGGCGATTGCAGGTAAAATCACATTATTAGGAAGTGAAATTGGACTCATTTGAGTGTTTTGTGAAATTAAATTATCGGTATTGATACTTCTGTTTACGGAATAGCTTCCATCGGCATTTTGGATAAGGTTATTAGCGTTTGCCACTAAGAGATAATCACCGTTGTCATCTACTAAATAACCTTGAGCATCTCTTGTAAAAGACCCTGTTCTTGTGTAATAAGTGTCATTATATCTTTTTACAGCAAGCCAGCCTTCACCGTTTATGGATACGTCAAACGGATTATCAGTATTAATTAAACTTCCCTGATCCAGATTAATAGCGGTTGAAGAAAGTTTACTTCCCATACCTATATCAGAGTAAACAGGATCCGAATTTAAAGTTTCTGAAAAAAGAGTTGAAAATTCGGGTATTTGTTCTTTATAACCAGTCGTATTAATATTGGCGATGTTATCTCCCCAAATATCTATTCCGTACTGGAAACTTTTAAGTCCCGTAATTCCGTTATAAAAAGAAGTAGTCATTCCGTTCCTTTAAAATTAATCCTGCCATTCGTATATTTCTTGAATTTCACTAAACGGAAGATAATTGCTTCCGAGTTTCGCATATGGTACTCCATTTTCAAATCTTACTGATTCTATCGGATAAGCTCCGAGTGCGGTAGTCATATCTTTACCGTCAGGGGTAGTGTATTCAGCACTTACTTCATATGTGTCGCTCGGTACTCTTTCTCCGTTATCACCAATTAAATCCCAGTCAAAGTTGAGCACACCTTTTGTATGTGCTTCAAGAGGAAAGGTTTTAACTACATTTCCGTTTTTGTCTTTAATAATTACATTTCCGCTTGCTATATCGTCTCCAAAATAGAGATCAAAATTTACACTATTGTCGTCATCCGTTACATTTACATATCTGTATCCGGTATCAGCCATTTTACCTATTGCTGAGAGAGTGCTGAATTGGCTTGTGGTTGATAATACGTTTGAAAGATTATCAAGAGATTTTTGCATATTGTCGTTCATTTCCATTGTTGAAAGATACGCTGTTTGTTCGAGCATTTTATCCGTATCCATGGGATCAGTTGGATCCTGCATTTGAAGTTCGGCTAAAAAAAGTTTCATAAATGCGTCTTTGTCGAGTTGTGAATCAGGGTTGTATACATAATCACTGCTTGATGTAGTTGTTGTATTACTTACACTTGTTACTGCCATGGCTAAGCCTTTTTTAAATGTGGAGCAATAAGTGTTCCGGTTTTAGTGTTGTTAATGTGACGGAAATGAAAAATGTTTCAATGGAAAATGAATGTGAAAAGATCTAACGTTGAAAAATGCCAGACACTAAAAATAAGAGAAGCAATATTTATATTTATTTATAAGAAATTTTACCCAAAACAAAAGGTTTAAAATAAAAATTAAATAGAACTAAAATTTACTACTTCACAACTTCACTGCTTCACCACTTCAAAACTGTAATATTATGCATATTGATAAGGAATTTCTATTATAAGTTCATCTGTATCATCATTCGTATTGGTAAATTTTTGGTTTTGTTTATACTGTTTGTTGCCTTGTTGTTGATTTTGATTGAAACTCATATTTACATCTGTGAATCCCATATTAATTAAATTTTGCCGCAATTCTTGTTGTTGAGAGTGCATAAATCCTATAGCAGTATTATTTGAATTAATTTGAATTTGTAAATTGTCTCCGCGATGTACAATGGTTACTTCTACTTTTCCTAACTCTTTCGGATGTAATTCCATTGAAAGTTTGGAGATAGGTGGTTTATAATTTTCTACAGCCTCTTTTAAATTACTTGCGAAATGTTTTAACGTTTCTTTTGCTTTATGGATGTTTTGTTTTAATGTATTAACATCAAAAGAGTTTGAGTTAAGGTTAATGTTTTCATTGTTTTCGTTTGTTTTTTTTGCATTATGTTGTTTTATTTGAGTTTCCGAAGATATATCTTTACTTTCCTGCAATAGGCTTGAAAGAATGTTGTTTTTTTCATTAGCTTGTTGAGGTTTTACAGATAGAATCGGATTTGTTGTGGGATTAACAGATTGTTTTAGTTCTATTTTATTTTTAGGTAATTGAAATTTTAAATCTTTTATCGCAGTTTGTTTTGGTGAAGTTGTTTTTTTATTTTTATATGATAAAACAATTTTACTTATATTAAGATCTTTTTTATTTGCAAAATTAATAAGTTCTTTAAATGTTTTTATTTCTTTAAACGATTCGATTTCTTTATCTGAAAGTTTTAAATTTTCTAACGTCTGTTGGGAAGTGATTATTTTCTTTGTAAATGTTACTATTTTTTCTTCTATTTGCTTTGATGATTGATCAACTGTTTGAGTAACGGTTTGAGATTGTTGTAAAGATTGAATAGTTTCTTCTATATTTAATATTTGTTGGTTCTGTTTTGTTGCTTTTGTTTCTGTTTTTTTACTATTTTGTTTAGGTTCATTGTCTTTTATAAAATTATTTACTTTTTTTTCAAGTTCATCATTCGAAATAGGTTTGTTAATAAGTTGTTGTAATATATTGCTTTCATCTGTTTCAATATTATCGTTATTTTTAATGTTTGTTAATCGAATATTTTTTTGTGTAACTTGTGTATTTTCTTTTAATGATAGTTTTATTTTTTCTATTAATTTATTTATAGAAGGGTCAATTTTATTATTTTTTTGTAGAATATCCTCGAGATTTTTTTCGTCAATATCCAAGCTTTTTAGGATATTCGTTAATTTTTCAGGCTCGTCTTTATATGACTGTATTAAATTTAACAGAAAATTTTCTTTTGTTTTAGGTGTTTTTATGTTTTTGGAATCTGATAAATTCAATAATAGGTTTTCTACAATGGACATGCATGAGCCTTTTTTAAAGACTCAAGCAATTACTGTTCCTAAGCTTTAAATTTTTCCGTTTCGTTTTTCAGTTCAGATGAAACATTTTCGAGTTCGTTAACAATTTGTCTTAATTTTTTAGATATTTCTTCTGTTAATTTACTTTCTTTTAATAATCCGTGTGCGGTTTTAATTAAAGCTTCAATATTTGAATTGATTTTTAAAGTTTCTTCTTTTGCAATTTGAGCGTTATCTATTGTTGTGTTTAATTTTTCCATTGTCTGGTTTGTCTCTGTAATTAGTTCGTCAGTTTGCTGAGTTGTTTTTTGGAATTCTTCCACATTTTGTTCAATAGTCTGTTGAGCCTGTAAAATTCCCTGAACTATTATATTTACACCGGCATCTATTTCGCCCAAGCTTTTTTGTGTTCTTTCGGCAAGTTTTCTAACTTCGTCAGCTACTACCGCAAAACCTCTTCCGTGTTCACCTGCTCTTGCCGCTTCAATAGCCGCATTAAGAGCTAAAAGGTTTGTCTGATCCGCAATTTCTTTGATTATAGAGATAATATCTTTGATTTGGTTAGATTGGTTTGCAAGTGTCGTGATTTGATTGGCTACATCCGTTTCATTATCAACTTCTTGTTGTATTTTTTGAACTACGACAGATAATTTTTGTGTAGTTTGGCTTAATGTTTTTTGAGTGTCTATTATGTCGTCAACAGTTTTTATTACTTTATCTTCAGCAGAATCCACACTTTCTTGAACTTTTGAAATATAACCGTTTAATTCATCTATTAATCTATTTTGTGTTTCTACGTTTTGTTCAATTTTTTCAGCATTGTCTGTTATTTTAGATGTAATGTTCAATAATCTTTGAGTGGATACTTTAATTTTATTGATAATATTTCTTAATTCGGTAATAAATTTATTTATTGCTTTTGCAATTCCTTTAATTTCTTCAGACCCTTTTTCTTCTAATTTTATAGTAAGGTCATCATCATTTTTGCTTAAAATATTCGAATATTCTGTAACAGGTTTGATAATATTTTTTTCAAAATAAATATTAATAGCAATAATAATAATCAAAATAAATAAAATAAGTGCAAAAATACCCCCAATCAGCATTATTTTTTGTGTTTTAGATATCGATTGTTTAACTTGTGTTAACGGTACTTCAACTGAAACCATTCCTCTTATATCGCCCAATTTATAATTAAAAGCAACAGGACCGTAATCTTTTACAAGTGCGTTATACAGTTTGTCCGGAACATCTTTATGAGGAACACCGTGACATTTTAAACATGCTTTTTTAATATATAACGGTTTTGCATATCTTATGACTTCTTCACCTTTTTCATTGGTACCTATTTCGTAATATTCCGGAAGCTTTTTTTCTTCAATTAATTTAAGAATTTTTTTTTCGTTTTCATTTGGTTTGTTTAGAGGGTTTCTGTATTTTAGAGATGTTTGTTTAATATAAAATCCTGACTGTTCTGTAACTTCTTTTGCTACGTTTCTGCCTGAAAAAGCCGGTGTCGCAGCCCATCTCGACATATTTGGATTTGTTATTTTTACATTCGGAGCGAGTTTGGCCATATAATGTCTCATGGCTATCAGTTCTCCGGCAGCTTTTCTGGCTTTATCTATATTTTCTTGTTCCGCAAGTTTATATATCTGATTTTGAATGATAAAATAACCCGGAATCAACACCGCCATAAAAGTTATAATTATCAACAAGACAATTTTCATTTTAGAGCTCATTATTTCCCTTTTTATTTTTTTAACTCTAATTATATATGGTTTATGAATATAAAATGAAGAAAAAATAAAAATTCATAGAAAAATTGTTAATATTTGTAATATTCTTGTAATATTTTGATGAATTAAAAAATATTTTTAAATATTGGATATAATTGCGAAAAATTTCAATGTATAAAGGCAATTAATGAAAAATATTAGAAATATTGCGGTTATCGCACACGTTGACCACGGGAAAACTACTTTGGTTGACGAACTTCTAAAACAGTCAGGTACTCTTGATGAGAGAAAAGAACTCGGTGAGAGGGTAATGGACTCTAACGACCTCGAAAAAGAAAGAGGGATTACGATTCTTTCTAAAAATACGGCTATCAAATGGAACGATTATAAAATTAATATTATCGATACTCCGGGACACAGCGACTTCGGTGGAGAAGTTGAGAGGGTTCTTAAAATGGTTGACGGTGTTTTACTCCTTGTGGATGCACAAGAAGGTGTAATGCCTCAGACCAAATTCGTTGTGAAAAAAGCTCTTTCACTTGGACTTAAACCTATCTTGGTGGTAAATAAAATCGATAAACCTGCAGCTGAACCTGACAGGGTTGTTGATGAAGTGTTCGATTTATTCGTAAGTATGGGTGCAAGTGAAGACCAGCTTGAGTTTCCTATTATTTATGCTGCGGCTAAAAATGGTATCGCAAAATGGGACTTGGAAGACGACAACGAAAACATGACTCCGATTTTCGAAGCTATCGTTGATCATATTCCGGCACCGACAGGTGAAGTTGAAAAACCTCTTCAAATGCAGGTGTTTACTCTTGATTATGACAATTTCGTAGGTAGAATCGGGATTGCGAGAATTTTTAACGGTAAAGTGAAAAAAGGTGAAAACGTTACACTTGTAAAAGCCGACGGTGAAAAAATCAACGGTAGAATTACAAAACTTTTAGGTTTCCTCGGGCTTGACAGGGTTGAAATTGAAGAGGCGAGCGCAGGTGATATCGTGGCTGTTGCAGGTTTCAGCGCACTTGATGTCGGGGATACTATTGCAGATAAAGACAATCCTGTAGGACTTGACCCGCTTCATATCGAAGAGCCTACAATCAGCGTAATTATGAGCGTTAACGACTCTCCTCTTGCAGGTACCGAAGGCAAAAACGTAACTGCTCCTAAACTTAGAGACAGACTCTTTAAAGAGATGGAAACAAACATCGCTATGAAAATCGAAGAGCTTGGTGAAGGTAAATTTAAGGTTTCAGGAAGAGGTGAGCTTCAAATTGCCATCCTTGCAGAAAACCTAAGAAGAGAAGATTTTGAATTTTCACTTTCACGTCCTGAAGTAATTATCAAAGAAGAAAACGGCGTTAAGTTAGAGCCGTACGAATACGTAGTGGTTGACGTTCCTGAAGAGTACAGCGGTGCGGTAATCGAAAAACTTGGTACAAGAGGCGGAATTATGAAAAACATGATGCCTCTAAGCGACGGTTCTACAAGAATCGAATTCGAAATGCCTGCACGTGGTCTTATCGGCTACAGGGGTGAATTTATGACGGATACTAAAGGTGAGGGTGTTCTTAACAGTTCGTTTTTAGATTTCAGACCTGCAACTACTAAACCTTATACAAGAAAAAACGGTGCGCTTATTTCTATGGAAAACGGCGTGGCTGTCGGATATGCTATATTCAACCTTCAAGAAAGAGGTAGAATGTTTATAAAACCTGGTGATAAAGTATATAACGGTATGATCGTAGGGGAGCACAGCAGAAGCAACGACCTTGAAGTTAACCCTATTAAAGGTAAAAACCTTACAAACGTAAGGGCAAGCGGAAGTGACGAGGCTATCAAACTTGTACCGCCTGTGGATATGACGCTTGAAAGAGCGCTTGAGTGGATTGAAGACGACGAACTTGTTGAAGTTACTCCTCAGTCTATCAGGGTTAGAAAAAAATATCTTGATCCTTCAGTTAGAAAAAGAATGGCTAAAAATAAAAAATAATTCTTTTTCTCTTTTTTATTTTTTTCAGTTTTATATTATGTAACTTTTTAAATTAATAGATTTATTTTAGTGTCTGTCACTATACTTCTGTAATCAATACAGAAAAGTTTTTTGTGAATTTGCTTCTATAGAAAAATTTAAAATCTATGAGGAAATTTAAAAAAAGTGATTGGTTAAAAATGTGTGTATATAATTAATAAACTGTGATTTGAAAATGAGTATTGAAATATGAAAATATTTGGTTTAAGCAGATGAATATATCGGGTTTTGATTGGATTGGTGCAGGATACTTACGGTTATATACTTAAAAATTAATTTTGTATTTTGTTTGTGCGTTTTTAAAAGGGAGAGGCCTTAAAGGCCGAATTTTTTATTTAGTTTTAAAACTGTTTTTACAGTTTTATATTGAACTATCGCAAGTAATGCTATTAATATATAGTGAGCTATTGAGTAATTATCAAATACGCCATTAAATACCAGTCCCCAGTGAATAAAAAACATACCAAAAACGAAAAACGCAACACCCGGACAAATTAACGCATATGTTGCGGGATCTTTTTCATCCGAATGAATATATTTTTCAAAGTAGTTTACTTTTTTCAAAACGATATATCCGAATACGCCCATTAAAATTTCAGCTGCGAAAGTGAATCCTGTTAATGTGAAAAGCATCGCTTTTAAATCAGCATCTGCACTAAAATGATGTCCAAGTCCGAAAGCGTCTCTTACAAGGGCGATTCCGACTAATGTAAAAATAGGAATTCCTATCCAAAGTGAAGGAGCTGATTTTTCATCAAGTCCGTTTTTGATGATTGTATGAAATCCTAATATAGATTTTAAAATCCCAAGAATAATAGCCGCACCTAAAAATATAAATGAACAAAAAATACCTATAGCATTAACGGCTTTGATATGGCTCATTGCTCCCGGAGCGGCAAAACCTACACCTATCATAGCAAATGCAAAAACTGATAATAACTGTACAAGGCTTGTGTTTTCTTCCCATTCTTTATTACCGTTTAAAATTAAAGGAATAAAATATTCACCGAATATTTTAAATGCGTAAATTCCTACACCCAAGAAAGCTAAAAGAGCCATTGGGAACATATATTCAATTATATTCCAAAGTCCAGGAACCAATGCCGCACCAAGTACGAACATTACGTTAATAGTCATGGCGTATGTCAAAGGGATAGCCATAAAAGAAATTTCTTTTAAAGTTCCTTTCATTTGATTGTATTCTTCAGTTTTTTTAAAACTGTTCCACTGTTTTATATTCCAAATAAGAAGGGAAATATGTTTATATGCAAAATACAAAATTCCGATTAACGCTAAAACAATTCCGACTTTATTAATAACGGAAGTGTTGTTAAAAGTATGATAAATGTGATCAAACGTTGCTAAAGGGATTCCTTTGTGAGGAATTAAAAACAGCAGATACACATAAAACGAAACTGTTAAACCACCTGCACCTAATGATGCCAAAAACATTATCGGTGTATATTTTTTCATCAATATCCTTTTTTTTATAAAATTATATCATAAAAAGATAAAACCACTCTTTTTTTCTGGGATAATTTTTTCTTATATACATCTTATATATAAGCTCTATTTGTTAAAATTCAACAAAATTTATAAAGGAGCGGTATGAATAAGTTTTTATTAATTTCAGCCGCTTTATCGAGTTTATTGATGGCGAAAACGGTGAATTTCGACACCGTTTTGAATGAAAGTTTAAGTAACAACTTGGAACTTAAAGCAAAAAAACTGAATATCGATAAAGCCAAGGCTGATTTAAAAACTGCAAAGGGATACGATTTAGGGAAACTGATTTTTACTGAAGAAATAAGCAGAAGCAACAACGCTTTATATGTTTTCGGTATGAAACTTGAAAGTCGTGAAGCTACTTTTAAGGATTTCGGTTTTAGTGATTTTTTAATGGCCTGGGGAAGCGGGGCTACACCGGATCAATTACTGGCGATTCAGCCTAAAGATCTGAATTATCCGGGAGCGAGAAGTAATTTTAAGACTAAATTCGTATATGAAGTACCTATTTTTACAGGCTTTAAACTCAAATACGCAAAAGAGATGGCAAAATTGCAGGTAATCGCTAACAAATTCAAATATGCAAATGACAAAAACAGACTTGCCATAGAAGTGTTAAAGGCGTATAACGGTGCGGTTGCCGCTAAATATTTTATTTCGGCACTCAAAAAAGCAAAAGAGACAACTGCAAGTTTTGTGAAAATGATAGAAAATTTTAAAAAAGTGGGAATGGCTACCGATACTGACCTTTTACAGGCGAAAAAAAGGGACAGCGAAGTAGACGCAATGCTTACTGAAGCTAAAAACAAATATGCTTTGGCTCTTTCATATTTAAGATTTTTAAGCGGTGATGATGAAATAAGCGATGTAGGGGATTTTAAAGTAATCGTATCTCCTGATTCCGATTTGAAAGATTTGAAAAAAGCGGCTTTAAAAAACAGAAACGATTTAAAATGGATGCAAAAAAATGTTGAAACTATGCAGAAAAAAGTAAAAATGGATTCATCCGTGAAATATCCGATGATAGGTGCTCATCTCGAGTACGGATGGAATGATAATCAGTTAAACAACATCGATTCGGACAAAGATTATTTTGTGGCTGCCGTAGGCTTAAATTATACAATTTTCGATAACAGTGAAAAAGCAAAAATAGAAAAAAGTAAAATTGAGGCTATGCAGACCGCTTATTATTATAAATATATGAAAAAAGGTATAGCGCTTCAGGTAGAACAGAAATATCTTGATCTGCAGGCTAAGGCTGCGGTTTTAAAAAATAAAATCGTAAATAAAGATTTAGCGGAAGAAATACTGAACAAATACACTTATATGTATAAGCAGGGAATGATAAATATGACAATTCTTTTAATGAAAGAAGCGGATGCAAGAAAGGCGAGGGCGGAACTTATAAAAGCAAAATATGACGAAGCACTGGCGGCTGCCGAACTTAAAGCCGCAATAGGAGATTTAGTAAAGGAGAGTAAATGATTAAAAAAATAGCATTATTAACGGCTTTGGTTGCGGGATTGTTCGCATTTGAAACCGCTACGGCTCAAAAAAAAGAGATTGATATTAAAAAAGAATACGTAGCGGATGTGTATTCACCTTCTCAGGTTATGGTGGCAACAAGAGTTATGGGGTATATTAAAAAAATAAACGTGGAAGAGGGCGATGTTGTAAAAAAAGGTCAAGAACTTTTTGTAGTGGATCCGAATGATATCTATTCAATGCTTAACCAGGCAAGAGGGGCGCTTTTGCAGGCGCAAAGCGGAGTATTGATGGCTGAGATGGCATATGCGGACGCTAAAAAAGACTATGAGAGATTTAAAAATTTATATGAAAACGGTGCGGTTAGTAAAAGAGATTTTGAAAAAATGAAATTAATGATGGATATCAGAAAAAAACAGGTTGATATGGCAAAAGGAATGCTAAAACAGGCGAAAGCCGGGCTAAGTATGGCTGAGAATCAGCTAAAATACGCAAAAGTAAAATCTCCGATTGACGGTGTTGTTACTATGAAAATGAAAAAAGTGGCTGAAATGGCGCTTCCCGGGTATCCAGTATTGGTACTAAGCGATATTCATAACTTAAAAGCTAAAAGTTTTGTAAAAGAAGAAGATATCGATAAATTTAAAATCGGTATGCCTGTAACGATTAAAGTACCGGCAATAAAAAAAGAATTCAGTGCAAAAGTAAGCACTATAATACCGAGTGCGGATCCGGCGACACATTCATATATCGTTAAATACACATTTACAAACACTAAAGGGCTGCTTCCAGGAATGTATGCAAAAGCTGTTGTAAATATTGCAAAAAAAGAAGCGGTTTTAGTGCCTTTTAGTGCGCTTACAAGCAGAAGCGGTATTGTTGGAGTGTTTGTGGTTGACGGAAACGTTGCAAGATTCGTTCCTGTAACACAAATTGCTCAGGACGGGGAAAATATTGCGGTTAAAGGCTTAAACGGAGGTGAGAGAGTTATTCTTTATCCACCTGCAAATTTAGCTGACGGACAAAGATTATAGGAGTGCGTATGGAGCATCTTGAAAAACTAAAAGAAGCTATTGAAGCTAAGAAAAAAGAGCTTGAAAGTAAAAAAGCGGGAGGTAGCTGCTCTATTGATGAATTAAAAGCTACCGAAGCCGAGCTTCAGGCATTGGAAGATGAAGTTAGGGCTAAAGAAAAAGAGCTTGAAGCCATTGAAGAAGAGCTGAGCCTTAATATTGCGGGTAGACTTGCAAGAACTTTTTTAAAAAATCCTCTAACTCCCGTAATTGCACTTACTCTTATTTTAATGGGTCTAATTGCGGTATTTTTCACACCTCGTGAGGAAAACCCGCAAATCGACGTACCGGCTGCAAACGTAATGGTTGTATATCCGGGTGCGAGTTCTAAAGAAGTACAAAACGTAATAGTTGATCCGCTTGAAAGAACGCTTAAAGCCATGACCGGTGTAAAACATGTATACGGAATGGCTATGAACAGTGTAGGTATTGTAACTGTAAGATTTAAAATAGGACAGGATAAAGTAAGAAGTATTTCCAAACTGTACGACAGGGTTATGCAAAATATGGACAAACTGCCAAAAGGTGTTTGGCAGCCTTTGGTTAAACCGATCGATATAGATGAAGTACCTATCGTAACATTGGCATTATCAAGTAAAAAATATAACGACGCACAGCTTTACAGAATAGCCCAAAGACTCCTCTCACCTCTTGCCGCCGTTAAAAATGTAAGTATTATAGGTATAAAAGGCGGGCATAAAAGACAGTTTAATATTATTATAAACCCGGAAAAATTAGCCGCTTATCATTTGTCTCTCGGTCAAATTGCAATGGCTCTTCAAGGCAGCAATGTCGATTATCCTTTAGGAGGGGTTGATAATAAAAAATACTCAATCCCTGTAGAGTTTGACGGATTTATAAAATCTACAAAAGATGTGGAAAATCTTGTTATAGCTAATTATATGGGAAGACCTATATATGTAAAAGATATCGCAAAAGTTGAAGACGGTGTTGATTTTCAAAACAAACATCAAACATATTTCGAAGCCGGAAAAGCGTTTGAAGATAAAAAAATCATAGGAGAAAAACTAAATCAGGTAACGATTTTCATAGGTAAAAAAAGAGGAACAAACGCGGTATTCGTGGCAAACGACGTAATTAAAAAAGCCGAAGAGCTTAAAAAAACTCTTCCGAAAGATGTTGATATATTCGTAACAAGAAATGACGGAAATAAAGCAAACCATGCGGTTAACGAACTTATTTATCACCTGTTGATATCTCTTGGTATTATCGTAATACTTTTAATAATTATGCTTGGATGGAGAGAAGCGCTTATCGTTGCGTTTACAGTGCCTTTAATTCTTTCGGTTACACTGTTTATCGGGATGCTCGCAGGGCAGACAATCAACAGAATTACACTCTTTGCGCTGATACTTTCATTAGGGCTTTTGGTTGATAGTGCGATTATCGTTATCGAAAATATACACAGACATTTCGAAATCGGGGACAAACCTCGTGAATATGCCGCAATATATGCGACTAATGAAATCGGAAATCCTACTAATATCGCGACACTTGCGATTATTTTAGCTTTCGTTCCTATGTTTTTCGTAACAGGTATGATGGGGCCTTATATGCAGCCGATTCCATTTAACGTGCCTGTTGCTATGATAGCTTCGCTTGTGATTGCGTATATGTTTACGCCTTGGGCGGCTGTGAAATTCCTGCCTGAACACAAACATTCAGAAAATCACGAACCGTTTGATATAAGAAAAACGAAAACATATAAAATTTTCCATAAAATATTAGATCCTTTACTTACATCAACTCCAAAAAGAGTAATATTCTTTACGGGACTTATTATCCTATTATTAGGATCTATGGCGCTTCCTGCGTTTAAAATAGTATTGTTTAAAATGCTGCCGAGTGCAAACAAAAATACATTTAACATTACAATTGACCTGCCAAAAGGAAGTTCTATCGATTCGACAAAAGAAGTGAGCGATTGTGTTGCTTCAATCCTTGCAAAAGAAAAAGAAATCAAAGATTTCGAACAGTTTATCGGAATTACCGGAGTTGTTGACTTTAACGGTCTTCTTAGAGGTAGTTCAATGAAAAGAGGTGAAAACATCGGTGAAATCAGAGTAAATCTTTTCCCTAAAGAAGAAGGCAGAAAAGAAAGCTCAATCGATATGGTTTCACGCTTAAGACCAGTTATTCAAAAAGAGTGTAGTTTCCACAATGCTAACATCAAACTTGTAGAAGATCCTCCGGGACCGCCGGTTATCGCTACACTTCTTATGCAGGTGTTCGGCGGTGATGAAAACGGAAGAGTTAAATTAGCCGAAGAGATTGAAAAACTATATAAACATACCGACAGGGTTGTTGATATAGATATTATGAGAGACAGGGAAATAGTTAAATATAAAATTATTCCTGACAGAGAAAAAGCTGCACTGCTTGGAATCTCTACAGATCAGATAGCAAAAATACTCGGTATGGGATTAAAAGGTGCGGTTGTTAGTGTGGCTCATATTCCGAGTGAAAAAGAGCAGGTGGGAATTTTTGTCAGATTTGAAAAAAATGCGAGAGATTCGATTGACGCTCTTGATAAAATCAAACTAATGTCAATGGTTACTCACAGACTCGTTCCTCTAAAAGAGGTGGTTAAAGTGGTTCCTGTTGCATATGACGGTATGATTACCTCTAAAGATTTACGTCCGATGGTTATGGTAACGGGTGAGATGGATAAAAGAGGAAGTCTATATGCGCTTCTTGATATATTCAGTGAGCTTAAAGATAAAGGAATTCCGGGATATAAAATTACATACGACGGAAATCCAAGACTTAATCTTAAAGCCGTGGATGAAAAAACAGGTAAAACGTATGACCTTATCTGGGGTGGAGAATGGGAGCTGACATTTGACGTATTCAGAGACCTTGGAAGCGCATTCGGTGTTGCCGTTGTGCTTATTTATCTGTTGATGGTGGCGTATTATAAAAACTTCAGAGTTCCACGAATCGTACTTGCGGCGGTTCCTTTAACGTTTATCGGGGTGCTTCCTGGACATGCGATTATGAACTGGATTACTTTGGCGTTTTTCGGAAGCAAAACATACTTTACCGCTACAAGTATGATCGGATTTATTGCTCTTGCCGGTATTGTTGTTAGAAACTCGTTGTTGCTTATCGACTTTACGAACGATCTTTTAAAACAGGGAAGAAGCATCAATGAAGCCGTAATAGAAGCTGCGGCTACAAGATTCAGACCTATTATCTTAACTGCACTTGCTATTATCCTTGCATCGTTTGTAATCGTACTTGACCCTGTATGGCAGGGGCTTGCGGTTGCGCTGATTTTCGGTGTACTTGCTTCTACACTTCTGTCTGTTGTAGTGGTTCCGGTACTATATTGGAGATATCTGATTTCAAAACATAAAAAAGAACAACACATCAAATACGGACTCGGAGAGGTATAAATTTAAATTATATCCTTTTCTTTTTTTCCCTATTTGTTATAATTTTCTCCTGAACATTAATTCACCAAAGGCGTGTAATGACCAACCTTTTTTTAAAAATGGCTAAAATAATTGTACTGTCTTTATTTGTAGCAACTGCAGCTTTGGTGATATTATATTTTATAATCTATAAACAATTGATAGTAGATCAGATAGATAAAGCAAAAACAGCTACAGACTCATTGATTGTAATGAAATATTCACAAATGTTATATAAAAACAGCTTCGCTGATATAATAAAAATTTATAGTAAAAAAACAAATATCGATTTTAAAATCCATGCGTTGCTGGATGATAAATTTTTACCTTTCGATAAACAATTTATAAACAAACTGAAAAAGAAAAAAGAATTGTATGAAATTAAAAAAGATACATTAATTTATTACAGGCCTTTAATTGTTGAAAGTGAATGTATTAGATGTCACGGAGGATTAAAAAGAAATCATTATACTGGGTTCAGGTTGGGGGATTTCATAGGGGTGCTTGAAGCAAGACTGCCTATTAAAAATCAAATTCAGAAATATAATCAGACATTTATGTGGATTTTTATTGTTTTGGGTATTGCGTTGGTGTTTACTCTTTATTATTTTTATGATTATATGAAAACTATTAGGGAAGATATTAATATTATACTTATGTATTTTAAAAACAAAATAGAAAAAGGTATTTATGAACCTTTAAAGACAAAAATGAAATACATCGAGTTTGAAAAATTGAAAAAAGAGATCAATACGGCGGTAAAATCGATAGTGTATTATCGCAATGAGATGATTAAAAGCTATCTTATAAGTGATTTAACAAAATTACCGAACAGAATTAAACTGAATGAAGATCTTAAAAAAGAAAAATTTAACTTAGCTATTTTAAATATAAATAATTTTAGGGAAATAAATGATTATTTTGGTCAGGAAATAGGTGATAAATTAATTTATTTTATTGGTCAAAGAATTAAAAATTTAACAAAAGCATATCACATAAATATAGACGAATTCGCTGTTCCTTTACCATACAGTAAAAAAGAAGACAATTTTAAGTTTATTGCAAACATATTGCAAGAACTTGAAAAACCTTATCATATAAATGAAAATGAGATTATATTGACTTTCAGGTGCGGTATGAGCAAGGCAAAAGAAAATCTTTTGACAACAGCGGACATAGCTCTTGAATATGCAAAAAGAAGAAAGGAAAAATGTTTATGCTTTTGTGATATAAAAGACACCATTAAAGAGTTCGAAAAAAATCTTAAAATTTTAAATATTTTGGTTAAAGCCATTAAAAACAACAGAATTAAAGTATATTACCAGCCTATTGTTGAGAATAAAACAAAAAAAATCGTGAAGTATGAAGCTCTTGTAAGAATTGAAGATGAGAAAGGAAATATATATCTTCCGGGAAGTTTTTTGGATATTGCTAAAAGTGCGAATTTGTATCCGGAAATAACAAAAAAAGTATTTAAAACCGCTCTTGAAACATTTAAAGACAGAAAGGAAATTGTCTCATTAAACCTTGATTTGGAAGATTTTGAAAATGAAAAAATAAGAAACGCTGTTATTGATTTAATAGAAAAATTTCCTGAACCACAAAGAATTACCATAGAATTACTTGAAAGCGAGAATATAACCGAATCAAAAACTTCTATTGAGTTTATGAGGTATTTAAGGGATAAGGGAGTAAAAATATTTATAGATGATTTCGGAAGCGGGTATTCAAATTTTAGTTACCTTTTCAATTTTGAAGTTAACGGATTCAAAATTGACGGCAGTTTAATCAAGAATATTTTAACAGATAGAAAATCACAAATGATAGTTGAAACAATGGTTGCGTTCGCTAAAAAAGGAGGTATGAAAATAGTTGCGGAATATGTGGAAACTGAAGAAATTTATAAAAAAATGTGTGAGTTGGATGTAGATTGTTCCCAAGGATTTTATTTTGGGAAACCGCAGGAAATAATTTGATATAATTCCCTTCAAAAAAAGGCGGGAGTTGAGGTTTTTAATTCTATTTTTGGTGACTTTTTTATATTCTGCAAATTTGATTGATATTTATAGGTTTAACGGTAGTGATGCTTTAAGTGAACATATTGAAAAAATTTTGGGAAGTAAAACATACTGGTTAGAAAGATTGCAAAATAAAGATGTGACATGGGGGTATTACGAAACTCAAAAGGATATTTTAGTTTGCGTTAAGTCAAAAAAAATATTAAAAATATTTGAAAACAATGACAGCACGTTTAAATTAATCGATACGGTAAAAGTATTGACGGGGCTTGACGGCGACAAGAAAAAAGAGGGGGATTTAAAAACCCCGATAGGCGTTTATAAGTTAAAAGGATTAATTGAAAATGTAGATAGTTTTTACGGACCGTTTGCTTTTGTTACCGGGTATCCGAACCTGTTTGATAAGATTAATCATAAAAATGGTCACGGAATATGGATACACGGCGTACCGCTTGAAGGAAAAAGAGATGATAACAATACAAAAGGTTGTATTGTTATGGACAACAATAAACTGCTGCAGCTTAAAAATGAAATCAATTATAAAGACACGTATCTTTTAATAAGCGAAAATGTGCCTTTAACCGCTACAAAAGAAGAAATAGCCTCTATTTTGGCTTTTATATATAAGTGGAGAAAGGCATGGATGAATAACGATTTTGAAAGTTATAAGAATTTTTATGATGAAAGTTTTAAAAAATCGGACGGCAAAGACTTAAAAGAGTTTTTAGATTATAAAAAAAGAGTTTTTGAAAATAAAAAATATCAAAAAGTTGAAATATATTTTAAGGACATAGATATTGTCCCTTATCAAAATATAAACAATAAAAAGATTTTCAGAATTAATATGTTTGAAAAGTATATATCCAAAAATTATAAATATGCGGGGCCTAAAGAACTTTATGTCAAATTTACTAACGACGGGTTGAAAATTATAGCGGAGAAATAATGAAAAAATTATTAATAATTATTTTAGCTTTTTATTTAAATGCTGCAAATCTTCATTTTACGCTTTATAAAAAAAACGGGGAACAGGGAAACACGTTACTTGTAATCGGTGGAATTCATGGAAATGAGCCGGGAGGTTACTATGCTCCGTCTTTTTTAATCAGATATTACGATATAAATAAAGGTTCTTTATGGATTGTACCGAATTTGAACTTTGATTCCATTGTTAAGTTTAGAAGAGGCGTTTACGGGGATATGAATAGAAAGTTCGCCTTTATTGATAAGAAAGATAAAGATTATAATATTGTTGAAGACATAAAAAAAATTATTTTAAACCCCAAAATTGATATGGTTTTAAATCTTCATGACGGACACGGGTTTTACAGAAACTCATGGCAAAATTCCATTTTTAATCCTGCCGCATGGGGACAGACCTGTATCATAGACCAGGAAAAAATAAAAACAAATAAATTTGGTAATTTGGGGGATATAGCAAGAAAAGTATCAAGCTGTTTAAATACGGATTTAAAAAAGAACTATCATTTTTTTAATGTAAAAAACACCAAAACCAAGTTTAAAGATGAACAGATGAGGTTGTCTTTAACGTATTTTGCAATAACTCACGGAAAGCCTGCTTTCGCGATTGAAACAAGCAAAAACATAAAAGATCTGCCAACCAAAATTTATTACCAGTTAAGGGCTATTGAAGAATTTATGAAAATAGTCGGAATAAAATATACGAGAAATTTTGATCTTACTATACCGGAAATTAAAAAACTATTGAAAAAAGAGGATTATGTTATTATAAACGGTAATACGATTCTACCAGTTAAAAATATTGACAAAGTTATCAACTTTTTTCCTTTAACATCGAAACAGATTACTTTTAAAAGTAGTAACCCTTTAGTGGCGGTAGTAAAAGAAAAAAATTATTATGTTTTATATGAAGGATACAATAGACACGCAGTATTATATCCTCAATATTTTAAGAATTTTTGTAAAATAAAAAAAATAAAAATAGAAATTGACGGTCAGAAAAAAGAAATAACCGTACCGAGTATTGTAAAAGTTGACAAATATTTTAAAGTTTTAAGTGATAAAAGGATTAATGTTATTGGTTATAGTTCCAAACAGAATGAAGCATATAAAAAAATTACAAAAGACAAGCTTATAAAAAAATATGCTGTGGATAAAAATCACAAAATGTTTAGGGTCGAAATATATGATAAAGACAGTTTTTGCGGGATGTTTTTAGTAGATTTCGGAGGAAAAAAATGAAAATAATTGTAGCAAGTTCCAATAAAGGAAAAATAAAAGAGATTAAGAAGTTTTTTGAAGGTATTGAAATTCTTCCTTATTCCGAATTAATTGAACCGTTTGAGATAGAAGAAAACGGTACTACTTTTAAAGACAATGCGATAATAAAAGCTAAAACCATATATGAAAAACTTCCCGGTAGTATAGTTTTGGCGGATGATAGCGGTATAAGCGTACCGGTTTTAGGTGGTGTACCAGGTATATATTCCGCAAGGTTTGCAGGAGCAGGAGCAAGTGATAAAGATAATTTATATAAATTGATTGATGAACTTAAAAAAAGAAATATTAAAAAAACATACGCATATTATACAGCCGCAATAGCTCTTGCAACACCTTATGGTATTTTTACAACGCACGGATTTATGCATGGTAATGTGATTGATGAGGCAAGGGGTAATAAAGGTTTTGGTTACGATCCTATGTTTATACCTAAAGGCTTTGATAAAACATTGGGTGAGCTTGATGAAAATATTAAAAAATCAATTTCTCACAGAAGCAAAGCATTGGAATTAGCAAATATTTTACTAAAATCTATTAATAATTAATTAATATTTTGTTAATGCTTATATTATAAAATTCTAAAATTTTCTTTACAAGAGGGGCGGGTGATGAGAAAAATTTTATTAGCTGTAATATTATTGTTTTTTACGGGATGCGTTAAAGAAACATATAATATGAGCTCAAATTTTCCTACTAAAAATACTTACAAAATAATCCCATTTGCAAACCTTACTCAAACTCCGATGGCAGGATATAAAGTTGCCGGTATTTTAGAAGGTGTTTTAAGATCTAAAGGTGTTTCTTTAAACGGTAGTTTATGGAATTATGAAGAAAGAGATTATTCGGTTGAAGATATTAACGATTTGTTAAAAAACGTAAATGCCAGATATATTATTACGGGATATGTAAATGAATACAGATATAAAACCGGCATAGACGGTGAACCCGCAGTTAGTGTAACTGTGAAAATTTATGATAAAGCTAAAAAACAATACATTTATGTCGCTACTTTCAGCAGGGTGGGAGATACTTATAATTCCGTGGGGGTTTTAACTCAAGAAGGGTTTGATAATTTGTTTAAGTTGACTAAATGAAATTATACGCTTTAATTGAAACATTCGTTATTTTTATTGTTTTAGTGCTTTTTAACTATTTTTTCTCTCCAAAAGAGATGTTTTACTCCGAATACTTAATAAATATATATCTGTATGCACTTATAATAATTTCTCTTTTTTACGGTTTTATTTATTCGCTTGTGTTTTATATTTTGTATTTTGCCGCTCAATATTTCTTTTTAGGAAGTGTTGATATTTTTATGCTCAGTCATTATTTTATATTTTTACTTATTTTCAGCGAGTTTAAATATTTTTGGAATAGAAAATTAGAAAAATTGAATGAAGAAAATAGTTTTTTGAAAAGAAGGGTCGAGGATTTGGGAAATGCTTATTATTTATTAAAAATTTCTCATGACGAGCTTGAAAAAAATTATATTTTAAAACCTTTTAGCATTAGAGAAATATTAAAGGAAATAAAAGAAAGTATAAAAAAAGATAAAAATAAAAGTATAGATATTTTTCTAAACCTTTTAAAAAAACTGTTTAAATTGGAACAAGCAAGTCTGTTTTTTAAAAAAGAGGACGGCGATTATGAGTTAAAAGGAAATATTGGAGAAAAAATCAATTTAGATATGGATGACGAATTAGTAAAGCAGGTATTGGAAAATAAACATTTGAGCTATTCAATTAATACGGATAACAGCAGTAAATATATAGCGGTAATACCCGTTGTATCGTTAAGCGATGAATTAAAAGGTTTGTTTGTAATAAAATCGATGCCGTTTTTCAGTCTTTCCAAAGATAATCTTATTACAATTTCTCTCTTTTTAACGTATTTTGTTAATTTATTGAATATTCCCGAAAAATACCATAAATACGTTATTGATCCATTAGTGGCAAAAGAAATTGAAAGTTTGAGATATTTGTCTAAAAAATACGGAATAAAAAATCATATAGTCATCTTCAATATTAAAAATCCTCTGCAGAGTGTTCAGATATCAAAAATGATAAGAGGAGTTGATATATTTTTTGAATATAAAGATAAATTGGTTGTAATTTTACCTTTTACAAACGAGATCGGGGTAAATCAATTTTTAAACAAGGTTTTACGAAAAATAGATGTTGAATATAAAGTATATGATTTGATGCAAATGGATTTGGATAACCTCAACAAGGCATTAAATGAAGACAGTTAACAATGTCGTTTTATTTTTATTGATAATATTAGATACTTTTGTTATTGTTAATTTCTTTTTTTACAATTTTTATAATATGTCTATTTTTTTGGTTTTGTTTTTACATTATGTCTTAAGTATTTTTATATCTGTTCTAATGAGTTTTTCTTTATTTAAAGAATTTAATGTTGAAACAAGAAAATATTTTATTTTTTTATTTGTTTTTATGTTTGTTTTTTTTATGCCCGTACTGGCATATATAGGGCTTTTAATTTTTTATCTTATTTTAATTAAAAAAACAAAAAAAACAGAAGATGATTTTAAACATATAGAGGTTGAAAAACTTTTAACGATGGATGAGCTTTTGCTGATAAAACGATTTTTGGGAGAAGGGGCGATTGTTTCATATATTACTAATCAGGATTTAAATCCTGACCTTCGATTGAAAGCCTTTATTATAATTTCCGAAATAATATCGCCTTTAAGTATTCAGTTTTTAAAGTTTGGGCTAAGAGATAAAAATGATGAAATTAGGTTGTTATGTTTTTCTTTAATAAATTCATTGGACGAAAAGATAAACAATGAAATCTTTAAACTTAATAAAATATTAAAAAACAGTAATGCAAAAGACCTTAAACTCAAACTCGCAAAGCTTTATTGGGAAATGATTTATTTGCAACTGGCTGATGAAACTTTTAAAGAATACTATATAAACAATATCATTGATATTCTTAAGAACAATTCTTCGAAAGAAGCTAAAATGATTTTACTGAGAGTATATTTAATGAAAAAAGATTACGAAAATGTTTCTAAAATATTAGAACAACTTGAAATTAACAGCGATACAGTAACTTATTTTATTGAAGCTGCATATTATAAAAAAGATTTTAAGACGGTTAAAAAATTAATAGAGCAGTATCCCGAAATTAAATATATTGAAAAATTTTATAACATATACAGGCTGTGGCATGATACTTAGAAACGGGGATTATGATATTTTAATAGTGGCTGAGGGAACTTATCCTTATGTACGTGGAGGTGTTTCGAGTTGGATACATCAATTAATAACCGGATTGAATGAGTTCAAATTCGGATTAGTATTTATCGGTTCCGCCGAATCTGATTATCAAGAGATAAAATATGAATTGCCTGAAAATTTAACATATCTGTATGTTGATTATCTTTTTAAAAAAGAAGAAACTCCGTCTCCGAAATATATTCCGAAATACAAAGATTTCAACATTGTTGAACAATTGCATGAGTGGTTTAATTCAAAAGATCAAACAATGCCAGAGTATGTGAAATCCCTTAAGTTTTATAATACCACAGCCTCATTTGAAAAATTTTTATATTCGGAATCTTCATGGGAATATATTCAAAAAAACTACATGAAAAATACACCTGATTCTCCTTTTATTGATTATTTTTGGTCTGTTAGGAATATGCATACTCCTATTTGGAGAGTGGTAAATATTGCTAATAATATTAAAAAGCCTAAAATGGTACATTCTCCGTCAACAGGATATGCCGGGTTTTTAGCATCGCTTTTATCTTCAAATTATAAAATTCCTTTTGTTTTGACAGAGCATGGCATATATGTGAGAGAAAGAAAAATAGACATGCTAAATACGAATTTATTTAAAGAAAATAAAAGTATTTTTCAAAAAAAATTAGGTGAACTGGCTTATGCAAAGCAAATGTGGATTAAATTTTTTGAAAATATAGGAAAAATAACGTATGAAAGTGCTGACATAATTATATCGCTTTTTGAAAAAGCAAGAAAAATCCAAATAGAATACGGAGCAGATAAAAATAAAACAAAAGTCATACCGAATGGTGTTGATGTTGAGGAATTATCTAAACTCAGAAAAAATGAAATACCCAAAGTCGTGTCACTTATAGGAAGAGTTGTTCCTATAAAAGATATTAAAACATTTATAAAAGCTGTAAAAATAGCCAGTGAAGAGATTGGAGGACTCGAAGGTTGGATTGTTGGACCAGAAGATGAAGATGAAACATACGCAAAGGAATGTCATACGTTAGTGGATTTGTTAGGATTAGGGGAAAAAGTTAAGTTTTTAGGATTTCAAAACATAAAAGATATACTACCTAAAACCGGGTTGTTGACATTAAGTTCAATTAGTGAGGGAATGCCTTTAACAATCATAGAAGGCTTTGCCGCAGGTATACCTGCTGTAACTACAGATGTAGGGAGTTGTAAGGACTTGATATACGGTGGAAATCAGGAAGACAAAAAGTTAGGAAAAGCTGGTGAAGTCGTTTCTATAGCAAACCCGACAGAACTTGCGAAAGCTTATGTGAAATTTTTTAAAAACGAAGATTTATACAATGATGCAAAAAAAGCGGCAATTAAGAGAGTTGAAAAGTTATACACTAAAGAGATGTTTCTTAAAAATTATAGAGACATTTATTTAAAATATCTGGAGAAATAATGGCGGGTATCGGATTCGAAATTAGAAAAATATTAAAAAAAGACACTATTTTTTCTCTTGTAAAAGCGTTTTCGTATGCAGGTATAGTAAGCTCAGGACCTTGGATAGTCTCAATGCTAAGTATTTTGGTTGCAGGTTTTTTGGTTAATTATTATTTCAACAGTAAACACATGGTGGTGGCTTTTACGTTAATGATAACGTATATTATTGCTTTTAGTTTAATTACAACAAGTTTTTTTCAGTTGTCGTTTACAAGATACGTTGCCGATGTGTTATTTAAAAAAGAAAAAGAAAAAGTTTTACCTAACACTATAGGTGCTATTGTGATTAGTATGCTAATAGGGAGTATTTTTGTTTTACCTTTTAGTATTTCTATATATCATGAAACGAAAAATTTAATGCTTACGTTTTTATTTGAAGCAACATTTGTGATTATGTGTGCAATATGGATTGTGAATATAGTTTTAACTGGACTTAAAAATTATAAATTTATTTTTTATTCTTTTTTGATTTCATATGTTTTAATTGTCGTGCTGTCTGTAATTATAGGAGATTTGGGACTTGAATATTTTATGCTTTCATTTTTTATAGGGCAGTCTATTTTGTTGTATTTTTTAATGTCGATGTTTTTCAAAGAGTTTAAAACAAATAAACTAATTTCTTTTGAGTTTTTAAAAAATATATACAAGGATTTGGTTTTTATAGGGTTTTTTCTTAATGCGAGTATATGGATTGATAAATTTATTTTTTGGTTTGCACCGTCTACGAGTGTGGAAGGGATTGGATTATTAAGGTTTTCTCCTATATATGATTATCCGATTTTTTTAGCTTATTTAGCAATTGCTCCGGCTATGGCTATTTTTTTACTTAGAATAGAAGTGGATTTTGCTTTGAATTATGATAAATATTTTTCGGCCGCAAGGGAAAACGGAACATTAAAAGAGTTATACATATATGCCAATGAAATGTTTGACAGTGCCAAAATGGGTTTGATTGAAATCTTGAGAATACAGATACTTGTAACGTTTCTTATAATCCTTTTTGCAGATAATATTTTTAATTTTTTCCATATATCCAAAATATATATTCCTCTTTTTATTGTAGACATGATAGGTACAACGCTGCTGGTTTTTTTTATGGCTATTGTGACAATACTGTTTTATTTAGATAGAAGAAAAGAAGTCTTGGTTTTGGTTGTACTTTTGTTTTTTTTGAATTTTTCTTTGACACTGTTTACACAATATTTAGGTCCTTTTTATTATGGTTACGGATTCGCATTGGCATATTTTATTGTTTCTATTATAGGATTGGTTTTTTTGAATAAAAATTTTGAAAGGTTTCATTATGAAACGTTTATGTTTCTTTAGTCTTTTTTTTAATTGTCTTTTTGCTCTGAGCATCGGGTTTAATTATCAGTTTAATGTCCCGAAAGAAGCTTTTTATACGTATGACTGGCTGGTTATTAATTCGAATGTAAAACGATATAAAACGGACTCTAAATTAATAGCATATTTTAGTGTTGAAGAAAATGAAAAAAAGTTAAATCCAAAATGGATTATAGGGTATAATCAAAAATGGCACAGTTACATATATGATATAAGAAATAAAGAATACAAAAAATATTTATTAAATAAAATCAAAAAATTAAATAATTTTGACGGTGTCTTTTTAGATACGCTTGATAGTTTTGAATTAACAAAAGTTGATAAAAAGAGCTATAAAAACGCACTTTTGAATTTTTTAAAAGAAGTGAAAAAAATATTTAAAAATAAAATCATAATATTTAACAGAGGATTCGAATTTATAGATGAAGTTAAACCGAATGCAATTGTTGTGGAAAATTTGTTTACAAATGATAATGGAAGAAATATTTCTAAAAATGAAAAAAAATTTATAATTTCTGAACTGAATAATGCAAAAACAAAAGGAATTATTCCTATAGTTATAGATTATATTGAACCGTTTGATAAACATATAGCGGTTGATTTGGCTAAAAAAATTCAGAATTTAGGCTTTATACCGTATATTGCGGATAAAAATTTATATAGTATAGGTGTGAGTAATACATATTTGATACCGAGAAAAATATTAGTTGTTTATAATACAATAGATTCAAAAGAAAACTCCTTGGCTCACATTATGGTGTCTATGCCTCTTGAATTTTTCGGATATATTCCGGATTTGAAAACAGTTACCGAACTTCCTTACGACACATCGATGTATGATTACATAATTGTTGTTTTGGAAAAAAAAGTTAAAAATCAAAAAATTTATCAGAAATGGTTAAATGCTCAAATTAAACAAGGAAAAAAAATCCTTTTTTTATCTGAATTCGGTTTAGAGAATTTAAGTTTTTTAAAAATAAATACATACAAATCAAATTCATACTGTTTTAGTTTATATAAAAGTGCATTAAAACCTTTTGAATCGACATTTGATATGGGCACAATTAAAACATATCCAATAATCGATCCGTTAAATGCAAAATATTTAGTTACATTTGTTAATAAAGCTAATCAAAAGACTGTTATTGCCGCAAAAACAGAATGGGGAGGATATTTTATAAATCCTTTTGATTATTATGGGAATATAATTTTATGGAAAGTGAATCCGTTTACTTTTATACCTGAAACACTTGGGTTAAAAGAACTTCCTTTACCTGATTTTACTACGGAAAACGGCAGAAGAATATGGTTTTCCCATATAGATGGGGACGGGTTTGTAAATAAAAATATCATAACATCAAAATTCGCTTCCGAGGAACTGTATGAAAAAGTTTTTTCAAAATATAATCTACCTTTCTCCGTTTCAGTTATCGAAGGAGAAATTGCTCCGTATGGCTTATATCCTCAGTATTCCGAACAGGCAATGAAAATAGCGCGTAAAATCTTCAGATTAAAAAATGTGGAACCTGCAAGTCATAGCTTTTCTCATCCTTTTGACTGGGTTGATAAAAACCATCCGAGACTCCCAATAAAAAATTACCGTTTTTCTTTTATAAGGGAAATAAACGGATCATTGAAATTTGTGTCTAAACTTGCGGGTAAAAAATCGAATCTCTTTTTTTGGACGGGAGCTTGTAATCCGCCGCGCAATGTTTTGGCATATGTTGATAATCACGGCATACTTGCCATTAACGGACAAGACACTTATATAATGAAAAGTAAAAAATTTTTATATTATATTGCTCCTCTTGGGATATACAGGGGCGAGTATTTCCAAATTTACGCACAAATGGCGAATGAGAACATATATACCGATTTATGGAAAAACAAGCTTGGATATATAAAAGCTAAGCAGACAATTGAACTGACGGAGAATCCAAGAAGGCTTAAAGCTGTCGATATTTATTTTCATCACTATTCCGGGGCTTATCCGGCTTCGTTGTATGCATTGAAAAATGTAATAAATTATTCTTTAAAACAACATGTTTTGCCTATGTATACAAGTGAGTGGATAAAAATTGCAAAAGATTTTGAGAACTCGTATTTGTTAAAAGACTTGAACGGCTTTTATATATACAAAAACTCTTCAGATTTAAGAACCCTGAAAATAAAAGGCAATCATGATGTTGATGTTAAAAAAAGCAAGGGAGTGTTGGGATACGTATTTGAAAAAGGATATACCTATATTTCTTTAGACAATACTAAACTACATAAAATTGTATTCGGTAAGAGTGACGTTCCGTATTTGAAATACGCAAATAAAAGAATAATGTCGCACCGTAACGGTATTTATAATTTCGATGAAGGTTTCGGTGATTTAAAAGTTGATTTTTTTCTTCCTAAAAACTGTAAATTGATAATATATAACAACGCAGTAAAGGTTAAATGTGCTGCCGAAAAGTAAAAAGTTCCTAACTACCAAAGAGTTAATGGCATTTGTTGTAATATTTATTATTTTTTTATTGGCCGCTTTTCCAAGAAATACTTTATATACAATGATTAAAAACGACAACAGTGAAACGGCTGTCAAGTATTTACAAAATATTTTAAAATTTTACCCTTCTTCAAAATTGGAATATATTTTGGCAGAAAAATATATAAATTTAGGAGAATTTAAAAAAGCGGAGCAGTTATTAAAAAAACAAAAAGACAGTTATCAAAAATTTTATTACGAATATTTGATTGCAAAAAGAAAATATTTTAATAAAAAAAGTGGTATAAGTGAAATTAAAAAATTTTTATATACATTATTTGAATATGCAAAAAAAGATAAACAGTTTGAATATATTTATAAAGAAGCAAAAAGTTTTAATTTATTAGATTTGGAGTTTGAAACATTAAAACATCTTCATTATACGGATGAGCTTATAAATGTTGCTTTAGCGTTGAAAAAATACAAAACGGCTCTTAGATATCTTGAAAGTGAAGTCAATAAAAAATTTAACGAAAATTATTTTATTAAAATGGAAGAGGTTTTATTGTATTTAAAAGAAAACACATTGGCCAATCTTTACGCAAGGCAGTTTTATAAAAAAATAAAAACCAAAAAAGGTTTTGATACTCTTTTAAGAGTGGGACTGTTAACAAAAAACACAAAACTGATTAGGTTCTCTGTTGATAGGTCGGAAAACAAAGAGCTCAAACTTCAAGCGTACATCAATTTGAAAAGATATAAAGACGCGGTTAAAATTCTAAAAAACACAGATAATTATTACTTACTGGCTGAAGTTTATCTATGGAATAAAGAATATGATAAAGCGTTGGAATATTTCATAAAAGACGGCGTTAAAAAAAATATTAAAATAGTGATTCCTTTGGCAATGTATCTGAAAAAAGAGTCTTTATTATTAAATATTTTTGAAGATAAAGTAAAAAGAGGGAATCTTAAATATATAAAAGAACTTACTTATACTTACATTAATAATGCACAGTTTGAAAGAGGTATAAAGTTTTATAAAAAACTATATCAAAGAACAAAAAAAGACCTTTTTTTAGTTGAACTTTTCAAGATTTATTATGCACTCGGGGATGATGAAAAAGTTTTGAAATTAGCTGATGAGTTCAGGCGTATACCTTTGGATGTCGCTTTTTATGTAAGTAATATTTATATATCGGATATGAATTATAAAAAAGCGTATGAAGTTATGAAAAAAATAAAAAGCGACACATATCAATACTATTCGAGAATGTATTATCTTTCTGATAAACTTAACCTCATTCAGGATAAAATCAAGTGGTTGAAACATATGAATGAAATTAAAAAAGAACCTCAAACAATTTATGAACTTTATCTGTCATATTTAAATGAAAACAATATAAAAAAAGCATATGATGTTTTGGAAAAAAATTATATGTACTCTAATGCGTTGTTGTTTGAGTATTTAAAATATACATATAAAAATAAAAACTATAAAGCGATACTTTCTTTGAATATTAAAAACAAACCGGAATTTTATTATGAGTTTTTAGTTAAAGTTTATAATGATTTACATAAATATGAAAAACTTGACAAACTCTATCAGCGGCTTATATATAAATACCCTAAATTTAGAAATGATTATTTTTGGTTTTTACTTGACAGAAAAGATAAAAGAATTGCAAATTATTTAAACCAAATTAAAGATGAAAATATTTTATTGGGAGCTTATTTACTTTTAAATAAAAAATATGAAGCAATGAAATTGTTAAAAAAACAGTTAAAAAAACAAAACAATATAAATTTACTCATACAATATTATTATCTTACGAATGACGAAAAGATTAAATTCATGTTATTCAGAAGAATTGATAAACTAATTACAAGAAATAAAAAAATTTTAAAAAACCAGACATATCGAGATTTTTATTTTTATAATCTTTTGCATTACGGTTCTTATTATAAAATAAAGAAAATTCTGAATTATTTAAAATCACACAATTTAAATTATAAAAAATATTACGCTTTATATTTAGATTATATGCGTGCATATGAAAAATTACGAAGGTTTGAAAGATGAGAGCCTTAATAACTGCAGTAGCGTTTTGTATTAGTTTGTACGGTAAGTTTTACTCTATTCAGCTGTATACATCCAATTCCAAAAAATATGCGGAAAATTTTTTAAAACAACTTCCTTCAAAAATAAGAAAAAAATCATTCGTTTATATTACCGATTCGCATCAATATACCGTAAGATATTTGGTTAAAGATAAAATATACAAGTTAAAGCCCTATACCAAGCCTTTTAAAAATTACTCCATTGTGCAGGACGACCCTAAAAAAATCTCAAAAATTATCAACATTAAAACTAACATTAAAAAAAATATAAAAAAAACATCAAACATAAATAATCTAAATATGTCGTTAAATAAAAAAAATAAGTTAAATAAAAAAAACACATTAGAAAGTGAGATTAAAAAATTCAATGAGAAATTTTTACTTTCCGACAATATTAAAATGAATTTGGCTTTATATCAGTATGATAAAGATAAAATCAATCGACTGATAAATAAAAAAATTGCTTCATATCAGAAAATAGAGGGGCTTTATAAACTTCAAAGATACAAACAGGCCGAAAAAGAAATTTTTAAAAACAAAAGTAACAATTCACAAATATACAAGGCATATTTCGATATGTTTAGAAAGCACGGTAATTATGTATCATATAATTTTGACATTCAAAAAAATTTTATAACAAACAAATTAAAAATAAAACACAATGAATATGAGCTTGAAATATATAAACTTAAAAATATTAATGAAATAATACTGTCAAAGAAAATCAACAGTTATGTTTTAGGTGCCGGTTATCAGAATTCAGATAGTTCGTCTATGGTATTTAAAATATATAAAAATTTTGAAATTGACAATCCAAAAATAAAGCTGTTTTCATATATAAACAAGAATATTAACTTCTTAAATTTTGCCGATAAGGAAATCTATACCGTAAAAGAAAATTTGGTAAGTATAAAAACCGAATTTAAATTAAATACAGAGAATAAATTTTTAACAAGTCTGGGGGTTGCAAAAGATAAATATGAAAATAAAAGTTTTAATAAAAGATTTTTTAACATTGACTACATAAGAAGATACGACAGACATGCGAATATTAGGTTTTATTTGAAAAACGTTGGGTATTCCGATGTATTTACTTCTTATTCAGAAGTTGGAGCCGGCGCTTATATATCTGAAAAAAATACTTACAGTAAAAAACTGCATTTTTTTGCAAATCCTATATTGTATTACAACACATTGGATAAATTAGGTTACAATATAATCGTGGGATGTAAAAAAAGGCTAATAAAAGCGGATGAACTGAAACTATATATAAGCGTTATGCCTCAGGTTTTTGAATTTAATTTGAATTATATCTATTATTATTGACTATAAAAGTATTTTTGAGCTTATACCTACAGCTGCAGTTTCACTTCTTAAAATAAAACCTTTTAATCTGAATTTTTCTTTAAAATACTTTCTTTCATTATCGCTAAATCCTCCTTCTGGCCCTATTAAAAAAGGATAGCTGCTGTAAAAACCGCATTTTATTTCTTTTCCGTCAAAATCAAGAGCTGAAAAGTTGTTGTATTTTTGGAAAAATTCATCAGAAGAATCCAAAAATTCTATTTCCATTAAAGAACTTCTGCCGCATTGTTGACAAGAGTTTATAAGTATTTTTGTTAATCTCTCAAGTTTTAATTTAAAGTTTTTTTGTGAATAGTCACAGTAAATGAATGTTATTTTTCCGACTCCTATTTCGTTTAATGAAGGAAGTGCTTTTTCAATGTTTTTAGGGTCAATTATGCACCAAGCCAAATGGAAAAACTTTTCAGGTTTATTCGGTGATAGTTTTTTTTCAACAAGTGACAATATGGCCTCTTTTTTATTAATTGCTTCAATTTTATAAATATACAAATAATCATCTTTTAAATTTCTTATTTTTACTAATTCATTTTTTTTAACTCTTCTTACTTTAAATAAATATTTGTGTTCGTCACCGGTAAGAGTGATTTGTACGCCAGGATTCGGAAAATAGACAAACTGCATAAAAACCCTTTTTTTGGTAAAATTATATTATATTTGAGAAAAGGAAATAAATGATACAAAACATAAAAGTGTTTTTACAAAACCCTAAAAAAAGTAAAATATATGATATTTTGAATATAAATGATGATGAACTTCAAATTTTAAAAAAACTTCTTGAAGAGTATATAGAAGGCAATGAAGATATAAAAGTAAGAAATATATTAACCGAACTGTTTTCGGAAGATAAAATCAAAGCACTCGAATATATCGGATATATTAAAAAGCTATTGGAAGAAGGGTGGATTGTAATAAGCAGTTTTTCACAAATCAAAAACAATGATTTATCTATTTTGGAAATTTTTAATTCTTCCGTTTCTCTGTCAGTCGCTTTTTTAAAACTGATAGAACAAGGTAGCCTTGATTTGGTTATTCCTGAAAAGACACCATATAACGACCATTTGGAATATTTACACGATCAGTTTTTGAGAATAGAGATTTATGAGCAATTAAGCAATATTAAATCAAACTATTCAAAAGAATCCGCAAGTATAAAAAGACTGCAAAGTAAATTGAAATTAATAGAAAATACAATAAAAGAAAAAATTAAAAAGACGAAAGTAGAACTGCCTGTACAGAATTTTATTAAAGAATACGAACTGAATGAAAAAGAAGAAATACTGTTTTTAGCACTTTTAAAAGAGGAGTATACATCAAGCAATGAAAATGCAAGAGAACAAAATTACCTTCTTAATCTTATCAGTGACGATGAAATAGAAAGAATCAAAAACAGGGCTTTATTAGATGATAATTCGAAATTAATTAGTGAAGAGATTTTTGAATATGATGAACTTTTCGGGGCGTTTGGAGGTTATACAAAAATATATTTTTTAAATGAGGACATTTTAAATGAATTAATTCATCCAAAGAAAAAACACAAAATAGAACATATTGTAAGAGAATCGATATTTGACTTTATCGAACCTAAAAAAGGATTGGATGAGGTTATTTTACCCTCAAAAACAAAAGAGATGATTAATACACTTTTAAAACAGATTGATAAAAGGGTTCTTAAGCTCCTTAAAGAATGGGGAATAAAAGAAGGCAGTGATATAGAGGCTAAAATCATTTTTTATGGTCCTCCGGGTACGGGAAAAACATTAACAGCACACTCCATAGCAAAAGAACTTGACAAACCTCTTTTGAGTTTAGACTCAAGTAAAATACTTTCTATGTATGTTGGAGAAAGTGAGAAAAACGTAAGAAGATTGTTTGATGAATATTATTCAATTTGTGAAAAACTGAAAACCAAGCCTATTTTGCTTTTGAACGAAGCTGACCAGTTTTTGAGCAGCAGAACAACCGCGGCATTTAGCAGTGCAGATAAAATGCATAACCAAATGCAGAATATTTTTCTTGAACAACTCGAAAAATTTGACGGTCTTTTAATAGCAACGACTAATTTGCTTGAAACAATAGACAGTGCGTTTTCAAGAAGATTTGAGTATAAAATACTTTTTGAAAAACCGACTTTCAAAGAAAGAAAAAAACTGTGGAAATTAAAACTCCCTAAGTCTGCTCAGTATGAAGAAGGATTTGATATAAACAAACTTAGTAGTTTTGAGCTTACCGGTGCTCAAATCGAAGTAATAATTAAAAATACGGCATATAAAGTAGCAATGAGAAAAAAACCTGTTTTTAAAACTGAAGATTTTATTGAAGAAATAAAAAAAGAAAAAGGTAGTGCATTTGATAGTGAAAAGGAGTTGGGTTTTATTAAAGTGTGAAATATGGTAAGATAACTGAATATTCATTTATTACCTAAAGTAACTGATATTAAAATTGTATTAAGATAAAATTTGTGTAATTAATAATTTTCACTTATAATTTGATAAATTGAATTAGTAGTGAGTTCATTTTGATAATATTTCCAAAAAGGAGTTTAAATGGGAACAATTTTATTCTTTGCGGCGGGAACGCTGTTAGGTGTAATACTATTATATTTATTAGGTATAGCGGTTGCACCACTAAATCCAAGTGAGATTAAAAATGACCACTTTGAGTGTGGATTGCCTCCAAGTAGTGAAGTTCCGATGAAAGCGAATTTCGGATACTTTATATTTGCGATAGCATTTATTGTATTTGATATGGCAGGTCTGTTTTTTAGTCTGTTTGTATTTGCTGATTCTACGGATGCCTTAAATTGGGCAATGGTATTCGGAATATTATTATTCGCAGCTATTACGATTAGTATGAAGGAGTATAGAAATGCTAAAAGTGCTTGATTTTTTTAATTACGCAAGGAGTAAATCTCCTTGGATTGTCCACTTCTGTAGTGGATGCTGTTCATTAGAAATGCTTGCGGCTATGGGGCCGAGATATGACTGGGAGAGATACGGATATATTATGACTCCTACTCCAAGACAAGCAGATATTATGTTTATTACTGGACTTGTGAGTAAAAAAATACTTCCGGCTCTTCTAAGAACATACGAACAAATGCCAGAACCGAGATACGTTGTTGCAATCGGTGCGTGTGCATATGATGGAGGACCTTATAATGATTCCGTATCTGTTATTAAAAATATGACAGAGATTCTTCCTGCAGACGTTTTCGTAGCAGGATGTCCTCCAAGACCGGAAGCGATTATCGCCGGACTTGAAGAACTTAAAGAAAAAATTAAAAGAGGCGAGCCGAGTGCATCAAGCCAAGGTGGCCTCTGGAAACAAATGAAATTTTAAAGGGCTCTCATGGAAAACATTAAAAATATTTTAAACAAATATGATATGGAATATGTAGAGGATTATAAATCTACATGGGTGAAAGCCAAATTAAAAAATAAAGATGATTTATTAAATGTTATAAAAGATTTAAAGCAAGCAGGTGTAAAAACTTGCTCAACAGTGAGTCCAACGGATTTTATTGATGAAAATAAAATTGAAGTAAACTATTTTTTAGAAGATTTGTTCGGTAAAAAAAATGTTTGGCTTAAAGTGGATATCGAAAGAGATCTTGAAAATTGTGAAATAGATTCAATTACGCCACTTATGCCAAGTGCGAATTGGCATGAGCTTGAAGCATATTCAACATTCGGAGTTAAATTTAAAGGGCATCCTGATTTAAGATATTTCTTAATAAGCCGTGATTATTACGGTAAGTTTCCATTTAGAAAAGATTTTGACTGGAAGGCACATGAAGAAAATTTAATACAAAATATCAATGATATTACTGAAGAGTATTTTGAAGAATACGAAGAACACGAAGAAAAGTTAGGACATGAAGGAAGTAGAACGGTTCTTAACTGGGGACCTACACATCCTGCAAGCGGACCTATTAGACTTAAAGTTTATACAAACGGAGAAAATATTGAAAAAATCGAGCCTGATATCGGATATGTATGGAGGGCTCTTGAGCATTTGGCTGAAAGAAAAGACTTTATCGGTACTATTGTTGCAGTTGAGAGAATCTGCTTTATGGATAATCCAAACCCGATGATCTGTTACTCTCAGGCGGTTGAGGAGATTGCAGGTAAAGAAATTACTGAGTTTGCTAAATATATGAGAGTAATACTCGGAGAAACAGGAAGAATTGCTTCACACTTGATTTCACTTGGTGGTTTCTTCGGAACAATGGGGCTTCATACATTTATGATGTGGTGTCTTGATATTAGAGAATACTTCTTGGATGTACTTGAAGATTATTCAGGAGCAAGAATTGCAACAGCATGTGTCGAACCTGGAGGAGTCAGATATCCGCTTAATGACTATAAGGCATGGTTTGAAGGTATCAATAAAGCCATTAAAAAATTTGAAGACACGAAAGCTGATATTACTGATATCTTTATGAAAAACCCGTTAATGAATACAAGGGCAAAAGGCAACGGGGTGTTTACTCTTGATGATGTTGCGGAATATTACCTTGCAGGTCCTATCGCAAGGGCGAGCGGTGCTAAAATAGATGTAAGAATTGATGAACCATATGCGGCATATGATAAACTTGAAATGGAATATGCGACTTGTGAGAACGGTGATGCAAGAGATAGGTTATATATTATTTTCAAAGAATTAGAACAAGCTATGGATTTAATAAAACAAGCTATGGCAAAAATAGAAGAAGGTATAGAGGCCGGTGAAATGGATCCTAAAAAAGATCATTTGGTAAAAATGCCAAAAAGAATGCCGGCGGGTGAAGCTGTATCAAGAATCGAATGGGCGAGAGGTGAGATTTTAATGCATCTTGTTACTCAGGAAAAATCAACAAGTCCATATAGATTAAAAATTAAAGCACCGAGTGTTAACCATACTATGATGCTTGATAAATTACTAAGAGGTAAAACCCTTTCAGATATTCCGTTATTATACGGAAGTATGCATATCTGTCAGGGTGACCTGGATAGATAAGGAGCGAAAATGAGCGTAGGAGCAATGTTATTTTATATTTTGGTTTTTCCGGGTCTGCTGTTTTTACTTGCATGGACATTTTTCGTATTTTATTTTGCAAGAAAAACATTAGCTTATATACATAAAAGGGTTGGACCTCATTTTAACGGTCCAGCAGGTACACTACAAACGATATTTGACGTATTTAAACTTTTAACAAAAGAGTCGATTACTCCAAAAAGTGCTGACCCTTATTTGTTTAATATTATTCCGATTATTACACCTTTAGTGGCGGCATTGCCGGTAATCTTGATACCTTGGACGCCGTTAATCAATAACGGTCATGGAATTTTAGACACTCAATACGGTGTATTAGGTTTAGTGGTATTGATCGGTGTTGAACCTTTTTTACTTTTCCTAACAGGGTTTGGATCAAACAATAAATATTCATTCCTTGGCGGTATGAGAATTTTGGCACAGATGCTTTCAATGGAAGCACCGTTTTTCCTTGCAGCGTTAGCTCCGGCATTATTGTTTGGTACAATGAATTTATATGAAATTCAATCACAAAACACATGGCTTACGACATTGATTTTATTACCGGGTGCAGTTATATTTATTATTGCAATGCTCGGTATTCTTGAACAACCTCCGTTTCATATCCCTGATGCGGAACAAGAAATCGTTTACGGATTCTATACAGAGTATGCCGGTACAAACTATGTACTTTTAAAATTTGCGGAATTTACTGAAATGTTAGTTGTATCAGCTGCGGCTGTAGTACTCTTTTTCGGAGGATACAGAGGGCTGTTCTTTGACAGTTTCTGGTGGCTGTTTTTAAAAATAGCACTTCTTGCGGTAGTAATGGTTGCAATTAGGGCAAGTAACCCGAGATTAAGACTTGACCAGATGCTTAAATTCTGCTGGAGCTGGTTGACTCCTTTAGCAATTCTAAACTTAGTTTGGATAATTTTTGCAAAAATATATATTTTAGGAGCTTAAGATGTTTTTTAATATTATTGAAAAGATTGTAAGGGTTACAAAAGCATTAACTGAACCGAGAATTGCTACTAAAGACGTAACAAAAGATACTATGCACCATTCACCGATTTTTAGGGGTATGCATGAAATAAAATACGATATTTGTACAGGGTGTGAAGCTTGTGCGAAAATATGTCCGGTTGATGCCATTGTAATGGAACCGCTTCCTATTAAAAGACCGAAGGCGTTACCTGAGGTAAATTTAGGTATTTGTATTTTCTGTGGGCTTTGCGAAGATGTGTGTCCTACCAAACCGGAAAAAGCTATCAAACTTAGCGGTGGTACTTTTGAAATGATCACTGGTGGAACGGACGAAGATATTAAAAATTACTGGGTTAAACCGGAAGTTCCACAAGAGTGGATAGAGCAGAAGAAAAAAGAAGAAGAAGAAAAAGCAAGAAAAAAGGCTGAAATGCTTGCAAAGAAAAAAGCAGAAGCAGAAGCTAAAAAGAAAGCGGAAGCTGAGGCAAAAGCTAAAGCAGATGCTGAAGCAAAAGAAGCCGAATCAGAAAAGAAACCTGAAGCTGGCGAAGGAGATGCACAATGAGCGTATTGATATTAGCATTGGCAGTTATTTTGGCAGTAATGTCATTAACGCAAAAAAACACTGTTCCTGCAGTATTGGCATTTGTTATGATGATGTTTTTACTTGGGATTTATTATATTTTAATGGATGAGAAGTTGTTAGGGTTGTTCCAAATTTTCGTATATACAGGTGGTATTGTTGTGTTAACACTTTTCGGTGTTACTGTGATCGGGGCAAAATTCCCTAAATTCGAAATCAGACCTTGGGCGGTTGCCGTTGTTACTGTTGTTATTATCGGGCTTTTAATAATTCCGTTTATTTTACCTCCTATTCCGTATGAAGGTAAAGTTATTCCTTTAAAAGATCAGGTGAAAGTATTTACAGATTTTTATGCAGAAATTGCAATATTTATGGGTGTTGTGGCTGCAAGTGTTCTTTATGGAAGTATCAGAATGCTGCATACACTAAAACATGAAAAGGAATAAAGATGGTTAGTTTTTACATTGATGCGATATTCGCAATAATACTTTTCGGAGTAGGATTATACGGAGTTACAAGTAAAAGTGACTTTTTAAAAATATTTTTTTCACTTGAGATTTTATTGAATGCTGTAATTCTGTTTTTAGCGAGTGCGGCATATCACTTCGGACTTACAAGAGGACTTGCTGTAGCATACGTAATTATCGTAATTGCTACTCTGGAAGCAGCGGCGGGTGTTCTTATATTCTTGTTAAGTTATAGAATTACGGGCGAAATAATCCCAGATAAATTAGATAAGGCGGTGAGCGATGAATAATGCAGTATTAGTATTACTATGCGCACCGTTTTTAGGCGCGGTGCTTGCGTATGTATTAGGGAAAATGAAAATAAATTTAGCGTTTTGGGTAGCTGAAATTGTTGGAGCGATGTTGTTTTTGGCGAGTATTGTGATTTTTCTAAATTACAGCGATACGCCTATAAATATCGATTATACATGGATTGCGTACGGTGATTTAAAACTGCCGTTTGGTATTTACATCGACCATTTAAGTATTGTAATGCTTTTAATAGCGACAGGACTTGGATTTGCTGATATTCACTTTGCACATGATTATATGGGTGACGATCCGGATCAGCCGAGATATTACGCAAAAGTACTGTTCTTTATCGGCGGTATGATTTTACTTGTTATTACAAAAGATTTAATCGGTGCGTTTGTTGGTTGGGAATTCATGGGACTTGCATCATATGCATTGATTAGTTTCTGGTATTATAAAAATTCTGCAGCAGATGCAGGTATGCAGGCATTTTTATATACAAGATTCGGTGATATTTTTATTTTAGCTGCTATCGGATTACTTGTATATTACACTGGTACACTAAATCTTGTTGAATTGAATGAAATGGCAAACGCGGGAGAGTTGCCTAAAACTGTAGCTCTTGTTGTTGCATTATTTATTTTTATGGGTGCGATCGGTAAATCAGGTCAATTCCCGTTATATCCATGGTTAATGAATGCTATGGAAGGTCCTACAACAGTATCAGCGTTAATCCATGGTGCAACAATGGTTAACTCAGGTATTTATATCGTAGCAAGACTGTTTGATTTCTTTGCATATACTGATGCCTTATTTATAGTTGCAAACGTTGCGGCACTTTCAGCGTTTATCGGTGCGAGTAGTGCGCTGGTTCAAAAAGAAATTAAGAAAATTTTGGCATATTCGACTATGTCACACTTATCAATTGCTTTTGTAGGACTTGGAGTGGGAAGCCTTGCGGCTGGTATGCTACACCTTGTAAACCATGCAATCTTTAAAGCGTTATTATTCTTAAGTGCAGGTGCTGTTATCTATATAGCACACCATACAAAAGATGCTTGGAAATTAGGTGGTCTTATTAAAACAGCTCCATTTGTAGCGTTATTTATGGCAATGGGTTCATTATCTCTTGCTGGTGTTCCGCCGTTTAGTGGATATTTTTCAAAAGAAGCGGTTGTTGCAGCTGCTTGGGCGAATGGTAATGAGTTTACAAAAGTTTTCGTAACTATTGCTGCATTATTGTCAATAGCATATATTACAAGATTATGGGTTCTTATATTCTTAGGTGAGCCGAGAAACGAAGATATTGCAGGTAGTGTACACGCACCAAGTAATTTATGGATTAGATTACCGTTAGGTGTGTTAGCTGTTGTTACATTGTTCATCTCAATCTGGCAGGCTGATATAGTTCATTTCATATTAAACGGAAAAGAAGAAGTTGAACCTCATATTGCGGGGCTTGCGGCATTTATGCTTACCGGAATGATGATACTGTTCTTAATTGTTGTTGGCCTATATGTTAAAGGACTTAACTTACTATATAAAATAGCATCACATCATTTTGTACAAACAATTCATCAAATTTTATTCAACGGTTACTATGTTGAAAGAATGATTACTTGGATTTCTAAAACAATCGTTGTTAATGCTGTCGCAAAAGCTGCAAGATGGTTTGATACGAACGTAATAGATTATCTTGTAAACGCTACTGTTCCTGCTACACAAGGTGTGTACAAAGTATTTAGAGCTGGGCATAGCGGTAAAATAGGCACTTATATGGGTCAATTCGTAATTGGTGTTGCAATAATCGTTATTGCTATCTTAATAATTGTAAAGGGGCTGTAAATGGTGGCTATTGATATAATATTCGCTCCGATTTTCTTGTCGGTTCTTTTATATTTTCTGACAAGAAACAATCAGGACTTGGCAAAGTATATTGCACTTGGATGGTTTATCGTTCAATTTTTTATAGCATTTAGTTGGTATAACGCACTTCCGCAGGAAGGGTTTTTAGAACTTGGAAGCTTTTTAAGCGTTCCTCAGTTTGGTTTTGAGCTTACACTTAGAGTGGATGCGTTGAGTGTAGCAATGCTTCTGCTTACGGCAGCTTTATTGATTTTAGTTGTATTTACGTCGTGGGAAGAGAAAAATCAAGCTGCATATTTCAGTTTGCTTGTTTTATTTAGTGGTCCGATTTTCGGAGTATTTATGACTACAAATGTATTATGGTTCTTTATGTTTTGGGAGCTTACTCTTGTTCCAATGTTTTTCTTAGTTGGATTTTGGGGTGGAGAGAGAAGAATTTATGCAGCGGTTAAGTTTTTCTTATACACACACGTTGCAAGTATGTTTATGTTTGTTGGATTCTATTTATTATATAAACAGACAGGATATTGGGATTTAACATTAATTAGAGAAACTGCTCTTGCAACGCCTGCGTTAATCTGGTGGTTTATGTTTATCGGATTTGCGGCGAAATTACCAGCATTTCCATTCCATACATGGCTTCCTGACGCACACGTTGAAGCACCAAGCAGTATTTCAGTATTACTTGCTGGTGTACTTCTAAAAATGGGTGCGTACGGGTTAATCAGATTTACAGTAGAACTAATGCCAATTACTACACAAGAGTTTTCAATCTGGATGTTAATTATCGGTCTTAATACGACACTGTTTGCAGGTATGCTTGCTATATATGAAAGACACATCAAAAAAATGGTTGCATACAGCTCAATTTCACACATGGGTCTTGTTGTTGTAGCAATTGCAACAATGACATACGACGGTTTAAGTGCGGCACTTTATGAAATGATCGGTCACGCACTTGTTATTTCACCACTGTTCTTAATTGCAGGATGGTTACATCATAAAACACACACATGGTATATGGACGAAATGGGCGGCATCATGAAAAAAGCTCCTTACGTAAGTGCTATATTTATACTTGCAGGTATGGCTGCACTTGGACTTCCGGGTACAATGGGATTCGTAGGTGAGCTTACAATTATCGTATCAGCAATTAAGTCATTCGGATGGTGGATTGCAATAATCGCAATCGCTTCACTTATCAGTGCCGGATATATTATCTGGGCAGTTAGAAGATCAATTCACGGTGAAATGTCACCAATTGTTCAAAAAGCTGAATTTACAATGAGTTTCCCTGAAAAAGCAGCATTGGCAATTTTTGCACTATTGATTGTTTATTTCGGTATTCAACCACAGCCGATATTTGATTTAGCAAATAAAGCATTTAGCTTTCTTGGAGGTATGTAATGAGTTTCATAGTATTAATAGCGGCGGGATTACTGGTACCGGTATTTTATAAAAGCAATATTTTTATTGCAAAATTAATTGCAGTTGCTGCATTTATAGCAAGTGCAATATTAGTGTATAACGGTATGAGTTTAAATAGTGTGTTTCCGTTTTTTGTTTTGGACAGTTCTACACAGTTAATGGAATATGTACTGCTTGCAACATTAGCGGCGGTAACACTGTCTTTAACAGGTTTTGAGAGACCTTTAATAGCACAGATGCTTTTTGTTGCAGGTGCAAGTATTGCGATACTTGAAACAAATAACTTCTTTTTATTTATAGTTTTATTTGAGGTAATTGCTATTATTTCTTATGTTTTAGTTGCAAATATCAGAAACTTCTATAATGCTGAAGGTGCTATTAAAGCATTTATAGCAGGTGCTGTTGCGAGTGGAATTATTTTACTTGGTTTTGCTCTGTTTAGTTTTGTAACTGATAGTTTTAATTATGCTGAAATGAATGTTCACGGTAAATTTACTCTGATTGCTGTTGCAATTATGTTAGCTGGTATTTTCTATAAACTTACTGTAGTTCCTATGCACGCATGGGCTGCTGATGCTTATTCGCAAGTAAACCACGCTGCTGCGGCAATTTTAAGTGGTGTTATTAAAAGTGTGATGCTTGTAGCGGTATTTAAAGCGTTTTATAAGTTTTTAATCGCATATCCTACATCAACAGTACTTATTTTCAGTTTCTTTGCAATTTTGACAATGACACTGGCAAACTTTATGGCATTATGGCAAAAAAGAATTTCTAAAATTTTGGCATATTCGTCAATCGCTCATAGTGGTTATGCATTAATTCCATTTGCAGCGGCTGCAAGTGTTTATTCTTATACTGGTGTGTTATATTACGCAATTGCTTACATTTTCATGCAGACAAGCGTGTTTTTGATTCTTAACGATTTAAGAAGAGAAGCGGGTGTTAAATATCTTGAAGACATTAAAGGACTTGGAAACAAAGCTCCTGTGCATGCCCTGTTCTTTACAATTCAGCTGTTTTCACTTGCGGGTATTCCATTGCTTGCAGGTTTCTTATCAAAAGCGGTAGCGTTTTATGCAGGTATCGATGCGGGTCTATGGCCGATAGTACTTGTTGCATTACTAAACTCTGCGCTTGCAGTGGCTTACTATGCATGGATTGTTAAACACATTTATTTTGATAAACCTGTAGAAGGAACAATTAAAAAAATTAATATTTCAAGTGGAAGTTTAATAGGACAACTTATACTCTTAATAGGAACAATCTATTTCGGTATCGTAGCTACTCAAGTATTTAACACTACAATTTCAATGTAGTCTTTTGCTATAATTAGCAAAAAGGCTGAAGTTGAAATTTTTTCTTCTTTTATTTTTTTTCGTAAATTTATTCGGATTAGAAATCAATGTAGATTATTTTAAAAATAATACTTCATATGAAATACTCACTATTACAAATGAACAGCCTTTTACGTGTATAAAAAAAAACCAACAGAGTGTCGAATGCTATTTTGACAAATCACCAAGTACTCCTGTTTTTAAAACAAGTACGATTTTTTTTAACATAAAACCTCAATTCAAAGATAATAATTTTTCAATTCTTTTCAATATTAAAACGCATTTTTTATTGAAGTCATTTGAAGACAATTTATTAAACAATGCTACAATAGGTATAAATCCTAAAAAAGCAAAAAAATGGGTGATAATAGCCGGTAAGAACACTCCTTTTATAGAAACAGACAATAATCGACAAGGACTTGATTTTTATTATATAAACTCGCCTAAACCCTTCATCGGTACTATTGATGAAAACGGTAATCCTATAAATATTAACAATCAGGCAAAAGATGTTATTAAATACTTTGAAATAAAAAAGGCTTATGAAAAAGGTAGAGACGTTTTAGATGAAATAGATCAGTTTGTAAAAGATTATCCTAATTCAGTATTTGTTCCAGATGTAGAATTTTTAAAACTGAAGATTTTGGACTCGGAAAACAAACCTGAAGAAGTGATTACGCTTGCAAAAAAATGGATTAAACAGTTTGCATTTAACGAAAATTTGCCTAAAGTATTATTAATAATTGCTAAAAATTATACGAAATTAGGTTTTATGACGGATGCGAGTTATTTTTATCAAAGAATAATTACCGAATATCCTAATACTAAAGAAGCGTATCTTGCAATGATATACTGGGCTGATCAAATGTATATAACCGGTGATAGTAAAAAAGCGTTTGAACTTTATAAAAAAGCATTATATTCGACTAAAGATGTAGATATAGCTTCACTTGCAGCATTGAGGCTTGCACAAAGGTATATGGATAAGGGAGATATTAAAACGGCATTTGAATATTATAAAAGAGTTTATCAGGCAAATAAAGATTTTATATTAAAAGATAAGAAAAAAGCGTTTGAGTTAGCCAAAATGCTTGCATCACACCAGTTGTACTCCTTAGCTATAGATATAGGTGAGGATTTAATCAAACGATTAAAAAAACTTGATGATTTATATGAGCCGCTTGAATATTATTTGGCATTATGGTCTTATGATGCAGGAGATTTTAAAAAGGCAGATTATTGGATAAATAAGTATTTGAATGAATTTCCTTACGGTGATTACAGTGATCAGTTGAAATCTTTAAGAGATAAAGTGCTGTTTGAAGTTAGTGACGGAAATGTAACGGAACAGCTGAAAAAAATAGATGAAATAATAGAAAAATACAAAGGTCAGGATATAGCCAATAAAGCTCTTTATAAAAAAGTGATGCTTTTATATAAATTAAAAAAATACGATGAAATACTTAAAATGTCAGACGAAATTAAAAAAATAGATGACAAATACATGAAAAATAAAGAAGAGTTCTTAAAAGAAGTTGCAAAAAAATATGCAATAGAATTGTTAACAAATAAAAAATGCCTAAAAGCGGTTGAGATTATTAAAAAATACAAACTTGCTTTAGATAAAAAATATGATTTGGATATTTATAAATGCGCAATTAATACAAGAAATTACGATTTGGCGTCCGTTGTTTGCAATAAATACTTAAATTCTCCTGACGATAAAGTTTTTGTGGAATGGATGAAAAGAAAAATAACCGCATTGGAAGGCCTTGGTGATTATAACGGAATTGTGATGTCTGTAGATGATTTGTGTCAGGTTATGAAAAAAGGATGTTATGATTATCAGCTTAAAAAATTCTTTGCACTTTGGAAATTAAAAAGATATAAAGCAGCTTTAAAAGTTGCAAAAATTTTAGAAACAAAAAGTGATATAAGAAATACGGATGCTTTTATTAAGATTGTGAACTGGGCGCTTCAAAACAATGATACGTTAATGGCTGCGCAGTTTGCGAAAAAAATTATAGATCTGCAAAACAGATTTAAAGCATATCCGTACTCGCCATTTGTTGAGTTTACATATGCAAAATATACAAAAAACAAAAAAGACGCGATAAAAGTATTGCAAAACCTCTTACCGAGAGTAAAAGGGGAAGATAAAGCAAGAGCGCTTTATATGCTTGCAAATCTTACGGGAGAAAAAAAATATATTCAACAGTGTGTAAAAATTAAAGATTCTAAATTATGGAAAGGTTTATGCAAGGATGCATTGGATCTTTTTTAAACGAATAGTTATAGTTTGGTTAACTAAAATTTATTATACTTGCAAAAATTTGAATTTATTATAAAAATTTAATAATATTTCGGATATTAAATATAAAGGCTGAAAATGAAATGGACGAAAGAGAGTTGGAGAGATAAACCTATTAAGCAACAACCGACATATGAAGATATAGAAAAATTAAAACAGGTTGAAAAAGAGCTTAGTAAATATCCTCCATTAGTGTTTGCGGGGGAAGTTAGAAATTTAAAGAGCAAATTAGAAAATGTATGTGAAGGTAAAGCGTTTTTACTACAGGGTGGAGACTGCGCGGAGAGTTTTGCGGAGTTTGACGGTAACAATATAAGAGATATGTTTAAAGTAATGATGCAAATGGCAGTGGTGCTTACATTCGCAGGAGGACTTCCTGTTGTAAAAATCGGAAGAATCGCAGGGCAGTTTGCAAAACCGAGAAGCAGTGATTTTGAAGAAAGAGACGGAGTAAAACTTCCAAGCTACAGGGGAGATATAATCAACTCTATCGAATTTACTCCTGAAGCGAGAAAAGCTGATCCTGAGAGGATGTTAAAAGCGTACAACCAGTCAGCTGCCACTATGAACCTTTTAAGGGCATTTGCAAAAGGTGGTATGGCTGACCTTAGAAAAATTCACAAGTGGACGCTTGATTTTGTTAAGGAATCTCCGGAAGGACACAGGTTTGAAGAACTTGCCGACAGAATTACAGAGAGTCTGAAATTTATGGAAGCTGTCGGAATTACACCTGAGAATACGCCTGTACTAAGAGAAACGACTCTATATACTTCACACGAAGCATTGCTTTTAAATTATGAAGAAGCTCTTACAAGACAGGATAGTCTCACAGGAGACTGGTATGATTGTTCTGCACATATGTTATGGATAGGGGATAGAACGAGAGATCCGAATGAGGCTCACGTTGAATTTTTAAGAGGGGTAAAAAACCCTATAGGTATTAAAGCAGGTCCAAGTATGACACCGGAAGGGCTTATTGAGCTTATAGAAAAACTAAACCCTGAAAATGAAGCCGGAAGATTAAACGTAATCGTAAGAATGGGTGCTGATAAGATAGAAAAAGAATTCCCTAAACTTTTAAAAGCCGTAGTTGATACAGGTAAAAAAGTTATCTGGAGTATAGATCCTATGCACGGTAATACAATTAAAACATCAAGCAATATCAAAACAAGGGAATTTGACAAAATTCTTGCGGAAGTAAAAGGATATTTTGCAGTTCATGAAAGTTTCGGAACGTTCCCGGGGGGAGTTCATCTTGAAATGACGGGTAGAGATGTTACGGAATGTATAGGTGGGTCATATTCAATCAGTGAAAAAGACCTTGAAAAAAGTTATGAAACTCATTGTGATCCGAGACTGAATGCAAAACAGGCGCTTGAATTATCTTTCCTGATTGCGGATCTTCTAAAACAGTCTATTAACAAAAACCCTCAAATTTAATAGAGGGTTTTTTTATTTTATTTCTGATAAAATAATTTCTTCTAATTCTTCAAGAGGTGCTGAAATCTTTTTTTTAAACTGAGTTTTATTAAACGTCTGCTGTCTTTTTGCGAGTCTTGCAGTGTTTGTAATTATTTTTTCTTTTAAGGTTTTTAATGTGTATTTTCCGTTGAAATAATCAAGAACTTCTTTAATACCTATGGCTTTTAATGCCGGAAGCCTTCTGTCACGGTATTTTTTTTCAAGATACGCCACTTCGTCGATAAGACCGGAGTTGAACATTTTATCGGTTCTTTTTTTTATCCGCTCTCTCAAAACGCTTCTATCAACCGCAATTTCAAAAATGGGAATATCGGGAAGGACCGGTTTTGGAGGGTTGTTTTTGAAATAAACGCTTGGAGGTGTTTTTGTAGCAAAATATATCTCAAGACCCTTTTGTATTCTGTATGTATCGTTCGGTGAGATTTTGGAAGCGAAATCTGGATCCACAGATTCAAAAAAAGCGTAGTCTTTTTGTTTGGCCTTTTTTTTGATTTCATCGGTAATTTCAGGCATTTGTGATATGCCTTCAAGCATGGCTTTTAAATAAAACCCGGTTCCTCCGACTATTATTATGTTTTTATGAGGAATTTTTTTATATATCTCTATAAACTTCATAACATCGAATTTTTCATTAGGATATATTTCATTTACACCGTAATGTTTTACTTTTGAGAGTTCTTCTTTTGAAGGTTTTGCTGAGGCTATGTCTATTTCTTTATAAATACTCAGTGAATCAAGTGATAAAATTTCATAATTAAGTTTTAATGCGAGTTTTATTGCCAAATCACTTTTTCCGCTGGCGGTAGGACCTATAATAGCAAACATCTTCACCTTTTTTGTTACAATTATACAAAATAAGTTGTGAAGTTGATAAGTTGTGAAGCTGTAAGGAGACACATAATGATAAAAAAATATATGGAGCTTGTAAAATTTTCCCATACGATTTTTAGTATACCTTTTATTTTGATAGCTATGGTGGTGGCCGCTGACGGGTGGTTTGGATGGAAACTACTATTTTTAGGCATATTGGCAGCCGTTAGTGCAAGAAACTTCGCAATGGCGGTAAACAGGCTTGTTGACAGGGATATAGACGCCAAAAACCCAAGAACACAGGAAAGACCGTCTGTTACAGGGGAAATAACGGAAAGTCAAATTAAACTTTTCATACTTGCGAACGCTTTAATTTTTATAGGTGTGGCTTATTTAATCAACCCTTTGGCGTTTAAACTTTCTATTCCTATTTTGATAGTGCTCGGGGGATACAGTTATTTTAAAAGATTCAGTGAATTTGCACATCTTGTACTTGGAGTGTCTCTTGGTCTCGCACCTATAGCCGGAGCTATTGCAATTACGGCATCGATTCCTTGCTGGTCTGTATTTTTGGCTCTTGGAGTAATGTTTTGGGTGGCGGGATTTGATATTTTGTATTCTCTTCAGGATATGGAATTCGATAAAGAAGAGGGGCTTCATTCTATACCCGCTCTTGTAGGTGAAAAAGGAGCTATTTTTATATCAAGTATGTTTCATGTCTTCAGTGTTGTGTTTTGGGCGCTGTTTGCGGCGTATGCCAATCTCGGATTTTTCGGATGGCTGGCGGTTGTGCTCGGAGGGGTGATGCTTTATTATGAACAAAAACTTGTAAGACGCGATTTTAAAAACATTCCAAAAGCATTTTTTGACGTTAACGGTTATCTCGGAATTGCGTTTTTGATTTTAATTATTTTGGATAAGGTTTCATAATGCCAAGACTTATACCCGCTTATATTGAATTTGAGTTTAGTGAGTATAACGATAAACTCAAAGAAGAATTTGACAAACTCGGAAGTGAAAGTGACGATCCTATAGGACAGTATATAAAGTTGGCAAAAGCAAGAGGAGAGACGAAAGAGACGGATCCGGTTTTGCTTGAACTGTTAATAGCTCTTCACAGAAAAGTAGATGAACTTACTGCATATGTAAAAAACGAAAAAAAAGAGCTCATAAAGCTTGATTATAAAACGGAAATCGAAAAAATAGGTTTTGAGTATTTTGAAATTAAAGAAAATCTGTTTAAACCTAAAATGAAATATTACGGAAGAATGTCTTTGCCTGTTTTTCCTCCGAGGGACGTTCCTGTAGTATTTGAAGCCGAAAATGAAAAACTTGCTAAAATTTTACTTATGCATGAAAGAGATGTAAAAGATTACAATGCGTTTATTATGGCAAGAGAAAGGGCTATTATTAGAGAGATGAAGGGGAAAAATGGGTAAAATAGAAATTATAATGTTTTTGGGGCTTAGCGGGTTCATACTGTTTTTATTTTTTTATATGTTAAAAAGAGACAAAAATGTGGATTCAAAATTGGCCGCAATGGAATTGGCATTGGAAGATATAAATCAGGAAGTATACAAACTTAAAAAAGAACTAAACAACAAAGATACCCAAAGAATGCTCGAAGAAATGGAAAGCGTAATTGAGAAACTTGTTGAAAATATTAAAAAAATGGAAGAAAAAAACATTAAATACATAAAAGAGCTTGAAAATAAGCTCTTTAGTGTCGAACATTCAATGAAAAGTAAAATGGTTGATTTTTCTAATATTAATAAAACGGATGAGCAAAGAATTATTAATCTTTATAAAAACGGATATTCTATTGAAGAAATAAGCAGAGAACTTAGAATTCCTGCGGGCGAGGTTGAGTTGGTTATTAAATTTCAGAGCTTTTAAAAGTAAAAAAAAGTCTTTTTCTTTGCTTTTTTCTTAAACTTTCCTTAAATTAAGGTTCTTTTAAGTTTTCTAAACTAAAATTCCATACCTAAAAAATTCACAAAAGGTGTGATAATGAAATTTACTAAATCAATTAGAGAAGAAGATGTTAAAAGAGATTGGATTTTAATAGATGCAAAAGATAAAGTTTTCGGTAGAATTATTACTGAAATTGCTACAATTTTAAGAGGTAAACATAAACCTTATTATACTCCTCATGTAGATTGTGGTGATTATGTTGTTGTAATTAACGCTGATAAAGTTAAATTTTCAACATCTAAAAAATTAGAAGACAAATACTATAAACACACAGGATATTTTGGTAACCTAAAAGAAGAGACAGTTGAAAAACTTCTTAACAACAATCCTGAAAAATTATTCAAATTAGCAACAAGAGGTATGCTTCCAAAAACAAAACTTGGAAGAAAGATGCTTAAAAAATTAAAAGTATACGCAGGTGAAAATCATCCTCATACAGCTCAAGTAAAGGGTAACTAATGAAAATGCACGGAAGAATTTACGCAACAGGAAAAAGAAAAGAAGCAATCGCTAAAGTATGGTTAAAAGCTGGAAGCGGGAACATTACAGTTAACGGTAAACCGTTAGATGAGTTCTTAGGTGGAAGAGAAGCTCTTAAACTTAGAGTTAGATGGCCATTAATGCTAACTAAACAAGAAAATGCAGTTGATATTGACGTAAAAGTTTTCGGTGGTGGTTTTGCTGCTCAAGCTGATGCGGTTAAACACGGAATTTCTAAAGCGTTAGTAGAATATGCGCCTGAGTTTAGATCAATTCTTAAACCTGCAGGTCTTTTAACAAGAGACGCAAGAAAAGTAGAAAGAAAAAAATACGGGAAAAAGAAAGCAAGAAAATCTCCACAATTCTCAAAAAGATAATTTTTTATCTTTTTTCTTTTTATTACACTTTATTAAGTGTCTGGCACTATATAATTCTTTTTTTAAAATTGTATATTAGTATATTTGTATATTGCTTATTGGATTTTAAGTGATTAAGTTGTGAAGTTATTGAATTTTTTTAGTTTCTTTCTTATCTATTCATTATGTAAAACAGTGCATTTTTTTTGTTAGAATATCAATAAAAAGGATATTAATGAAAATCTCTTTGGTATTAAGCGGAGGAGGTGCCAGAGGCTATATTCATATCGGAGTAATTGAAGAATTAAAGGCTCAAGGATATGAAATAGCTTCAATAAGCGGTACTTCTATGGGAGCGTTAATCGGTGCACTTGAAGCATGCGGTAAGTTGGATATATATAAAAAATGGGTAGAAGAACTTGAGCTTATTGATATCCTGAAATTTATCAAACCGCCGTTCAAATTAAACGGGGACAAAATATTTAATAAAATCAAAGAACTTGTGGGTGAATACAATATTGAAGATCTGCCTATAAAATTTACTGCAGTAGCCACTGATTTGAATAAAGGAAAAGAGGTATGGTTTCAAAAAGGACCTTTGTGGAACGCCGTAAAGGCTTCCGCTGCAATTCCTGGAGTATTTGAACCTGTTAGATTTCATAATATGCTTTTGGTAGACGGAGGGGTTTTAAACCTAATGCCGGTGGCTCCTGTAATGAGTGATATGACAGATTTGATTATTGCAGTTAACTTATATGGGGATGAAAGTAAAAACTTAAATGTAAAATATAAAAAAGAGACAAAAAAGAAAATAAATCTTCTTCATGAAATGTGGGATAAAATATTTGAAGAAAAAGAAGATCCTACCAATATGTCTATTGAGCTTATGATGCAGGTTATTTTTAGATACAGAAGAGCAGAATATACGCCTGATATTGAAATTAAATTCCCAAAAGACACAGCAAAATGGTATGAGTTCCACAGAGCCTTGGAGCTAATAGAAATAGGGCGTCAATATACAAGGGAAGTTTTAAAAAATGAAAAATTAAAAGCGAAAAGTGAAAAGTAAAAAAAATCTAAAAAGCGGGATATCTGAAAAATAGTAAGATTTTTTAGGGTGTAGAAAGAATTGAATATTGAAGCTGGAAATGAAGAGTTTAATATAGGGAATTATGTATATAAAATGGGAAATATGAAAGAAATATTGAGTTTTATATAAATCATCAACTATTTAGTGTAAGGTATTGTAGGAGTAGAGGTGTTGTTTATTAATGTGTTACCAAATAGCGTATTTTAATTTCTTGCACTTTGTTGGGTTTTGTTTGATATTAAGAAAGGCTCTAATTCAATTTTATATCAATCATTGAGCGTTTAGTATTGAATAGTACAAACCCAGTTTCTTAAAAGATTAATAAAATAATTAATAATATATAAATTTATCAAAATTCTAATACATTAAAAAATTAATTAACATTAATAACTATAGCAACTTAACAATTCCAAAAACTAATAACCAATACACAAATAACCAATTAACCTTAAACTAAAATACCCGCTTATCTGTTTTACAGCTTTATGAACCGTATAAAATATCAATATCTAATACACCAATAAACCATAACGACACCATACTATTCAAGGTGTAATGTGATATAATTTCGCAAAAAGGAGAGTATATGCAAAAAATTTATACTAAAAATGCTCCCGAAGCAATAGGTCCGTATTCTCAGGCAGTTAAAGTAGGTAATTTTATATATACATCCGGACAGATAGCATTGACACCAGAGGGTGATTTTTTAGATGTTGATGTAAAAACTCAAACAAAACAGGTATGTGAAAATTTAAAAGCTGTTCTTGAAGCTGCAGGGGTAAAACTTGAAAATGTTGTAAAAACTACAATATTTTTGGATGATATAAACAATTTCACTGCGGTAAACGAAGTATACGGTGAATATTTTAAACATAAGCCCGCAAGAAGTACTGTTGCGGTAAAAGAACTTCCAAAAGGTGCAAAAGTAGAGATCGAATGCGTGGCATTTGTAGAATAAAAACTTAAAGTTTTCTTAATTTAAGTTTAGTTTAAGGAAATATAGTTAATATTTCATCCTAAAAAACCAATAAAGGGTTAACAAAATGTATGCAGTTATTAAACATGGCGGAAAACAATATAAAGTAAGCGTTGGAGACGTATTAGAACTTGATAGAATTGAAGGTGCTGAGCCTAAATCAAGTATAGAACTTAATGAAGTATTATTAGTTAAAGGTGATGATACTAAAATCGGTGCGCCTACAGTAGAAGGTGCTAAAGTAGTAGCAGAAGTAATTAATAATGCAAGAGGAAAAAAAGTAATCATCTTCAAAAAAAGAAGAAGAAAAGACTCAAGAAAAAAAAGAGGTTTCAGAAGAGACTTCACAAGAGTTGTAATTAAAGAAATCGTAGCTTAATTTAAGGAGATTCCATGGCACATAAAAAAGGACAAGGGTCAACTCAGAACAACAGAGATTCTGCTGGTAGAAGACTTGGCGTTAAAAAATTCGGAGGAGAATTCGTAAGAGCAGGTAATATTATTATCAGACAAAGAGGAACAAAAGTTCACCCTGGTAATAACGTTGGACTTGGAAAAGATCATACAATTTACGCTTTAATCGACGGATACGTAAAATTCGAAATTAAAGATAAACAAAGAAAAAAAGTTTCAGTATACCCAATCGAAAACAACTAATTCTCTCTTTCCCCCACTTTTTATTTCATAATTTGATAAAATTCATAATTAGTTAATGGCTAATAGCTAATAGTTATTGGCATATGTAATATTAAAATTAATCATTACCTATTATCCATTATAAAAGGAAACAGATGTTTGTAGATAATATAAAATTAAAAGTAAAATCCGGTAAAGGCGGTCAGGGCTGTGTAAGTTTCAGACGTGAAAAGTTCGTAGTAAAAGGAGGACCTGACGGAGGTGACGGAGGCAAAGGCGGTGATGTTATCGTTGAATGTGATAAAAACACGCATACTCTTTCACACTATAAAGGAAGAAAACTTTTAAAAGCTAAAAACGGAAGACCGGGAGAAGGCAGAAAAAAACACGGTGCGAACGGTGAAGATCTGATTTTAAAAGTACCTCCCGGGACAGTTATTAAAAACGCAGAAACAGGCGAAGTGCTTTTGGATATGAAAGAAGACGGTGAGAGAAAAGTACTTCTTGAAGGCGGAAGGGGAGGACTTGGAAACTGGCATTTCAGAGGGCCGAGAAACCAGACTCCGAGATATGCGCAACCAGGAGAGGAAGGCCAGGAGCTTGAAATTGTATTAGAGCTTAAATTAATCGCCGATGTGGGGCTTGTAGGATTTCCGAATGCAGGAAAATCGACATTAATCAGTACACTTAGTAACGCAAGACCTGAAATAGCCAATTACGAATTTACGACTCTTACACCGAAACTCGGAGTTGTAAGGGTGGATGAATACAGAAGTTTTGTAATGGCTGACATTCCGGGTATTATTGAAGGCGCACATGAAGGTAAGGGACTTGGGATTGAGTTTTTAAAACATATTGAAAGAACATCGACGATTCTATATATGATTGATTTAAGTTCATACAGAGATCCTGTTTATCAGTTTAAAACACTTCAAAAAGAACTAAAAGAGTACAGTGAAAAACTTGCAAGCAGGGATTATGCTATTGCTCTTACAAAATGTGACAGTGTTGAAGTGGAAAAAATTGAAGAGTTTTTTGAAAAACTTGGTATTTCAAAGACTGAGCCTAAATTTAAAGCGGATCCGAATCTGCCTTGTCATTTTGATGACAAAACATTTGTACTTCCTATAAGTTCCGTAGCAAATATAAATATAGAAGCTTTGAAATTTGCACTTTTTGATTTAGTGGAAAAAAATAAAAGAAAAGAAAATGAAGAGAATAGTTTTTAAAGTCGGGACTGCCACGTTATACGAAAACGGAAAACTCAGCAGCAGGATTGATGATATTGTAGAGCTTCTAAGCGAACTGAATAAAGAATATGAGGTTTTATTGGTAAGCAGCGGTGCGGTGGGAGCCGGATATACGAGGTGCCCGCTTGATAAAAGTAAACTTGAAAACAAACAGGCCCTTGCAGCAATCGGTCAGCCTCTTTTAATGAAAGAGTATAAAGAGAGATTTCATAAATATGATGTGACTGTAGCACAGGTTCTCGTAACGGCCGCCGATTTTGACAGCAGAAAAAGAACTGACAATGCGCAAAAAATGATAAACGTTTTACTTGAAAACAAAGTTATTCCTATTATTAATGAAAATGATTCGGTTTCTGTAGAGGAAATATTATTCGGTGATAATGATCAATTAAGTGCTTATGTTACGTATTACTTTAATGCGGATATGCTTATAATTTTAAGTGACATAGACGCTTTTTACACAGACAATCCAAAAACAAACAAAAATGCCAAGCCTCTTAAAATCGTAACTGAAATAAATGACGAGTGGTTAAAACAAGAATGTAATCCAAATGATAAATTTGCAACCGGCGGAATAGTAACAAAACTTAAAGCTGCAAAATTTTTAATGGACAGAGGCAAATCTATGTTTTTAACAAGCGGATTCGATTTAAGTGACGTTAAGGCGTTTTTAAAGGGTGAACATAAAGGCGGGACGCTTTTTAAAAGTGAAAAATGAAAAGTGAAAAGCAGGGAGGTATTGCATGAAGGTTGTTGCAACAAATAGAAAAGCGTATCATGATTATGATATATATGATAAATATGAAGCAGGGATAGAACTCAAAGGCAGTGAGGTTAAAGCTCTTCGTCAGGGAAGGGTGAACCTTAAGGATTCATATGTCAGAATAAAAGACGGTGAAGTATGGTGGCTGCAGGGGCATATAAGCAACCTTGAGACAACATATTCCGCCTTTAAACATGATGAGAAAAGACCCAGAAAACTTCTTTTGCACAAAAATGAAATTGCAAAACTCGCAGGTTATACAAGTGAAAAAGGATATACTCTTGTACCTCTTAGAATATATTTTAACAATCGTAACCGTGCCAAACTTGAAATTGCAGTTGCAAAAGGTAGAAAACTTCACGATAAAAGACGTGTAATGAAAGAAAAAGAACTCAAAAAAGAAGCTGCAAGCGCTATGAAAAGGTACGGGTTTTAATAAATAGTGGATCAGTTGTTAAGTAGATAAGTTGTGAAATTGTGAAGGGGGAAGAGGGTTAAGAGTTAATAAGTTCTTTTAAGTCTTCCAAAACTTTTGCCGCGTGACCTTTCGCTTTTACTTTTTTGTATTCTTTTACGATTTCGCCTTCAGGATTTATTATAAACGTTGAGCGGATAACTCCCTCATATTCTTTTCCGTACATTTTCTTTTTGCCCCATGCTCCGTAAGCTTTAAGGACTTCTTTTTCTTCATCGCTTAAAAGAGTTACTTCAAGTCCGTGCTTTTCTATAAAATTACAGTGTCTTTTCGGGCTATCTGGACTTATTCCGATTACGATTGCACCAAGTTTTTCAAATTCATCTAATAGTTCACTGAATTCTTTAGCTTCAGTAGTACATCCAGGAGTATTGTCTTTAGGGTAAAAGTATAAAATAATCCATTTACCTTTTAAATCTCTTAAACAAATTTCAACTCCGTCTTGATTAGGTAAACAAAAATCATATGCTTTCATTTAACTTTTCTCCTTTTTTACAAATTTTACACTGCTAAAACGTATTATAAATTATTCGTTTTTGATTATATCAAAATACTCGAAAAAATATTTTTTTATGTGTTATAATAAATAAAAAAAAGGTAGAACAATGAGAAAAATGTTTAATGCACTTTCACTTCGTAATACTATGATAATTATTGTTACTTTGGCTACATTGGTTATTTCTTATTACAATATAAGAGATTTTATGACTTCTATGAAGATAGAAAGAATTAAGTCGAACTTACAAGAGTTGGTTGTTTTAAGTAAATCGTTAAGTGCATTAATACATGAAACTCAAAAAGAAAGAGGAGCAAGTGCCGGATATTTAGGCAGTAAAGGTAAAAAATTTAAAACGATTCTACCAAAACAAAGATTGTCAACAGATGAAAAAATTAAAGCTTATTTGCAGACACTTAAAAAAATAGATATTGCAAAATATGACGGTGAATTGGAAGAAGAAATTAATAAATTAAATAGATATTTAAATGAACTACCTCAGATAAGACAAAAAGTAAGTAATTTGTCTATAAGTGTGAAAGATGAAGTTGCATGGTATACGCAAATGAATGCGACGATATTAAAAATAATCGGTCTTACTTCAAGATTGGCTCCAAACGAAACAATTGCAATGGATTTGGCCGCATATGTTAGTTTTTTGAAAGCCAAAGAAAGAGCCGGAATAGAAAGAGCTGTACTTAGTGCGACATTCGGTGCGGATAAATTTAAACCAGGAATGTTTGTTAAATTTATTAGACTTATTTCAGAGCAGGATGCGTTTTTGGATGACTTTTTAACATTTGCTTCTCCTGAAATGAAAAAAATGTATTATAAAATGGTTCAGGATCCGTCTTTTAAAGAAGTTCAGAGAATGAGAAATATTGCTTTACAAAAAGCACAAACTGGGAATTTTAATATTGATCCTGAATATTGGTTTAAAACGATAACCAAAAAAATAAATATATTAAAACAAATTGATGATAATATTGCCGACATTATTTTAAATGACTTAAATAAAGTATCAAATCATTATATTTTGCAAACAATTATTGGTGTGTTGATTAATATTATTATGATAATTATCGGGTATATGAGTGTTAAAAAACTTGAAATGCAGCTTAGAAGTCTAAAAGGATTGATTCTTAAAATTGCTCAAGATAAAGATCTTTCACTCGAAGTAAGAATTTATGAAAAAGATGAATTCGGAACTATTAGAATGGCATTGAAAGAGTTCCTTGCTATTCTTCATGAAGTTATGACAAGTGCATATCAGAGTTCTAATGAAAACAGAAGCGTAGCAATTAGTTTAAAAAACGCTTTTTCTTCAATTAATGAAAATATTCAAAAAGAAGCGGAAATTGTAACTCAAGCAGCTAAAACAGCAGACGAGCTTAAAGATAACTTATTAGAAGAGTCCCAAACTTCCAATGAAGTTAAAAGAAGTATTTTAGTTGCGAATCAAAGCTTAAGAGAAGCTCTTAATTTAATGGACAGAACAATGGAAAACATTCAGCAAAATGCAGAAAATGAAAACGATTTGGCGTCAAAATTACAGCAACTTTCGCAAGAAGCTGAACAGGTTAAAAATGTGCTTACGGTAATTAGTGAAATTGCGGATCAAACAAATCTTCTTGCATTAAATGCAGCCATTGAAGCAGCAAGAGCAGGTGAACACGGAAGAGGGTTTGCCGTGGTAGCAGATGAAGTTAGAAAACTTGCCGAAAGAACACAAAAAAGCTTAGGGGAAATAGATGCGACTATTAATGTGATCGTACAGTCTATTAATACGGCCAATGATCAAATGCATCAAAATATAGAAAATGTAAATCTTGTAACCAATCAGACACATGAAGTACAAGAAAAAATAGGGGATGTGTCTACAGAAATGGAAGAAGTGGTGCAAAAAGTACAGCATAATGTTGATAAATTAGAAGCTATTGTTAAAATTATGCAAGAATTTATTGAAAAAATGGGTCTAATTCAAAAAATGTCTAATGAAAATAAAAATAAAGTGTTTCAAAATAATAAAAATGTTGAAAAAATTACTCAACTTGCTGAAAAATTATTAAAAGAAATAAGTCAGTTTAAAATTTAACCCTTTTTTTGGGTTATAGTTTTATATCATATATGTGTCTGGCACTGAATGATTTATGTTGTAAAAAATTAATTTATTAATTAAGGTTTTATATTAAAATTAGTCAAATAAAAGGATATATTATGTGGCCTCCGGAAACTCCTTATTTAACTGTAGACGGAATAGTGAAAATTTTTACCCCAGAATTTAGAGGGATTGTTCTTATAAAAAGAAAAAACCCACCTCTTGGGTTTGCATTACCAGGAGGATTCGTTGACAGAGGAGAAAAGGTAGAAGTTGCATTAAAGCGTGAAATGAAAGAAGAGATAAACCTTGATGTTAAGATTGAAAAACTTTTAGGTGTGTATTCAGACCCAGATAGAGATCCGAGGCTTCATACCGCAAGCTGTGTTTTTGTTTGCAGTGCAAATGAATTGCCAAAAGCGGGTGATGATGCAAAGGAAGCTTTCTTAGTTAAACTTGAAGATATACCGTGGGATGAGCTTGTGTTTGATCATGCCGAAATACTCAGGGATTTTTTAAAAAGTTGATAAGTGGGTAAGAAAATAAGCGGGTATTTTAGTTTAAGGTTAATAGGTTATTAGTTTTTGGAATTGTTAAGTTGCTATAGTTATTAATATTTTAACGTCTTAGTTATGGTTAATGGAGTTTTTATAATTATTAATGTTAATTAATTTTTTAATGTATTAGAATTTTGATAAATTTATATATTATTAATTATTTTATTAATCTTTTAAGAAACTGGGTTTGTACTATTCAATACTAAACGCTCAATGATTGATAAAAAATTGAATTAGAGCCTTTCTTAATATCAAACAAACAAAATCCAACAAAGTGCAAGAAATTAAAATACGCTATTTGGTAAGATAAAAAGTAATTATCTTTTTCATATAGTGCCTGACACTATATTTGAAAGACATTTAGATAATTAAGCAGGAAAAAATTCTATAGTCCTGCTTCTTTTAAAGCTTCCGCCTGATAGTGAGCGATTAATGGGTCAATAATTTCATCAAAAAGCCCTTCACTCATAATTTGTTCAAGTCTATACAGCGTCAGGCCGATTCTGTGGTCCGTTATTCTGTTTTGAGGGTAATTGTATGTTCTGATCCTCTCACTCCTGTCACCGCTTCCCACCTGGCTTTTACGTGCTTCTCCGATAGCGGCGAGTCTTTCGTTTTCAAGTTTTTCAAAAACTCTGGCTTTAAGTATCTGCATTGCTTTTTCTTTGTTTCTCTGCTGGCTTCTTTCATCCTGCATAGAAACTGTTATTCCTGTAGGAATATGAGTCATTCTTACCGCACTTTCGGTTTTGTTTACGTGCTGTCCGCCCGCACCTCCGGCTCTCATTACTTCTATTTTGATATCTTTAGGGTCAAGTTCTATATCCACATCGTCAACTTCAGGCATTATGGCCACTGTAACGGCGGAAGTGTGGATTCTTCCCTGTGATTCCGTTGCCGGGATTCTTTGAACCCTGTGGGTTCCTCCTTCGTATTTTAGTCTTGAATATACGCTTTCGCCTTTGATTAGTAAAATAATCTCTTTATATCCGCCGGCATCGCTTTTGCTCTCACTTACAATTTCAACTTTCCAGCCTTTGTTGTCGGCGTATCTTAAATACGCTTTTAGTAAATCTCCGACAAAAAGAGCCGCTTCATCCCCTCCTGTTCCGGCTCTTATTTCAAGGAAAATGTTTTTGTCGTCGTTAGGGTCTTTTGGCAGAAGAAGGATTTTGATCTCCTCTTCAAGCTCAGGCAGTTTTTCTTCGGCTTCTTTTAATTCTTCTTTTGCAAGTTCAGCCATTTCGGGATCGTCCAGCATCATTTTGGCTTCTTCTATGGTGTTTATTATGTTTTCATACTCTTTTGCTTTTTCAACGATTGGTTCAAGACTTCTCGCCTCACGTGATAATTTTGTCATTCTTTTAATGTCCTGTGTAATTTCAGGTGAGCTTAGCATTTGATTTATTTCGTTATATTTTTCAACAAAAGGTTTTAATTTATCCAATAACATTTTTGTCCTTTATGGATTATAAAATTTTTGAAATTATATCATCAATATTTGAGAGTGTATATGTAATGTTTTAGTGGGGTGGGGGGAAAGAGGATGATTTATTTAAAAATTATGCTGACGGTTCGATTGATTTTACTAAGTGGTGTAATCTACTGATTTTTCTTCTTGCAGTGTTTTTCTTAAGAATACCTTTGTTGATGTATCCTTGGAATTTTTTGTTTGCTTCTTTCCAAGCTTCTAAAGCTGCTTCATAATTACCTTCTGCTACTGCACTTTCTACTTTTTTAGTGATAGTTTTGATTCTTGTTCTGAAGTATCTGTTTCTTTCAGTTCTTTTTTTTGTTTGTCTAATTCTTTTTAGCGCAGATTTGTTATTTGCCATTTATGTCCTTTTTTGAAGCGTATTTTATAAAAATTTGGTAAAATTTGCAAATAAATATTTCATTTTTTAAAGGAAACGGATGAAACTTTTTGGAACGGATGGCGTAAGGGGGAAGGCTGGAGAATTTTTAACACCTTTTTTAGCAATGAAACTTGCGATGTCTTTTGGTGAATGTTTACCTAAAAAAACAGGGAAAATTTTAGTAGGTAAAGATACAAGAAGAAGCGGATACATGATAGAAAATGCCCTTGTTAGCGGACTTACAGCAATAGGGTATGACGTTATTCAAATAGGACCGATGCCAACACCTGCGATTGCGTTTTTAACGGAAGACATGAGATGTGACGGCGGGATAATGATCAGCGCGAGTCATAATCCGTATTATGACAACGGAATAAAATTTTTTGACAGTTTCGGAAATAAACTTTCACAGGAATTTGAGGAAAAAATTGAAAAAAGATATTTTGAAAACAACTTTAACCTTAAAACAGAAAAAGAAATCGGTAAAAGTAAAAGAATCGACGACGTAATCGGAAGATATATCGTTCACATAAAATCATCGTTTCCTAAACATGTAAATTTAAACGGTATGAGAATTGTTCTTGATACCGCAAACGGAGCAGCTTACAAAGTTGCACCTACAATATTCACGGAACTTGGTGCTGATGTAATTACAATAAACGATGAACCCGACGGGTTTAATATTAATCAGAATGCAGGAGCTATGCATCCGGAGTTTTTAGCTAAAAAAGTGCTTGAATACAGAGCGGATATCGGATTTGCGCTTGACGGAGATGCGGATAGGCTTGTAGTTGTTGATGAAAAAGGTGAAATAGTAAACGGAGATAAACTTTTAGGCGCTCTCGCATATTATCTGCATAAACAAAACAAACTTAAAAATAACGGTGTGGCTGTAACGGTTATGAGTAACGGAGCTTTGGAGAAGTTTTTAAATGATATGGGTATAAAAGTATATAGAAGCAACGTTGGCGATAAATATGTGCTCGAAGTTATGAAAGAAAAAGATTTAAATTTCGGCGGTGAGCAGTCCGGACATATAATATTCAGTGATTATGCTAAAACGGGGGACGGTCTTGTAAGCGCGCTTCAGGCTGTTGCATATTTAATTCAGAGTGGTAAAAAAGCAAGCGAAGCGTTTGATTTATTTGAATTATACCCTCAAATACAAGCAAACATCCAGGTATCTTCAAAACCTCCGTTAAATGAAATAGAAGGTGCAAAAGAACTTCTTGATGAAGTTGAAAAAGAAGGATACAGACACCTTGTTAGATATTCGGGAACTGAAAACAAACTAAGACTTTTGGTTGAAGGTGAAAGTGAAAATAAAGCAAAAGAGCTTCTTGTAAAACTAAAAGAATTTTTTAAAAGCAAACTTTCATGATAACGGAGAATTGATAATTGAGAGTTGAGAGAAAAATATTAATTAAATTCTTTGTTGCTTTTTTTTTGATATTTATTATTGACCAATATATAAAATATCTGTTTTTGCATGGTCTTGAGTGGCATAGCAAATGCATTTCCTTAACACTTGCTATCAATAAAGGTGTTGCTTTTTCAATGTTTGCTTTTTTGGGAGAATATCTTAAATATATACAATTATTTTTGATTTTAATACTTTTGTATGTTTTTTATAAAGAAAAACTTTTAAACAATCATCCTTTAATCAGTGGTATTTTGTTTGCTGCCGCATTTTCAAATCTTTTTGACAGATTTGTAAGAGACGGTGTTGTCGATTATGTGTACTGGCACTGCGGATTTGATTTCGCAATTTTCAATTTTGCTGACGTATGCATAGATTTTGCGATTTTAATGTTTGCATATTATTACTTTTTTGGTAAAATTTCTAACCAAAAGGTCGCGTAGCTCAGTTGGTTAGAGTACTACCTTGACATGGTAGGGGTCACAGGTTCGAATCCTGTCGCGACCACCACTACAAACTGTTTTTAATTTTTTTTAAATCTAATTTATTTATAAGATTCATAGCTTCATCAATATTCATTTTTTCATAAGTTAATGTCAAAATCACAGGTATGTTCTGTTCAATTAAAACAATAATTACACCGCCGTTTTCTTTTTTATCATAAGTAATAGCGCATTTAAAATTTTTACATGTTGTAATTTTCATTATCATATCGTTTGTTTCTACTTGAACCGGCATCATAAAAGGTGTCATCATTTGATAAGCCATACTACCTTTAATTAATTGAATAGAAATTTTTTTGTTGCCGTTTTTATACTCCTTATAAGCTTGTGAACTTTTTCCGTAGTTTGATTGTATGTTTGTATACTCGCATTTCGAAGATTCTTTGTAGTTATTTAGGTTTTTGGGCAATAAGTTGCAAAGATTACTGTTTGCAAATAAAACAGAGGAAAAGAAAAAAGTTAATAATATATTTTTCATTTTTTATCCTTTAGTTTTGATAAATATAAATATTGTCAATAAATGCGTCACAGCAATCCGCACCTATACATATACTTCCCGCTTGTGTTAAAGTTTTATCGTTATCATTGATGTCAATTCCGAGTTGACCGTCAACATATATAGCAATATGGGAATCTTTTGTAACAATTTTTACTTTATGCCATTTTGATTTTGCTAAATTTATTTTGTTTTTTGCAATTGTCATTACTGTCTGGCCTGCAATTTTGTCTAATTTTATATTACCGTCTTTAGAAATATGTGCCGCATAACCAATAAAAGGTTTTTTATTTACAACTCTGAAATAAAAAGTACCGTTACCATTCATATCAGCAGTAAATATTATATTTTTGGCTTTAAAATTTTCTAAACAAACTTTTCTCCACTCATGAGCTTTTATCATTTTTCCTATCATACCGTTACTTTGTACACCCATTTGAATTTCAAATTTATCACCTTTCCAATTACCAAACGGAGTAGTTTGTCCTATTCCGTATTTTTCGAAATCTTCTTTGAATAGTAATGTATGTGTTACAGGTTTTACGGTGTTTTGCTGGGTGTTTATAGTTGTGTTTAACTGATTGTTTACTGTGCCGTTTGCATTATATCTGTAATAATTATCAGGGATTAACTGTGCAATTTTTTCAACTGCTTTATTAATCATGTCTCTTATAGCTTTTTCCATAGGCGTGTTTTTATATGTGCTTAATCCTGCACCCAGTGCGACATTACCTGTAAAACCTCCACCGATTCCACCTATGTTCCATTTACTTGCCTGTCCTTCAACTGTAGTTGCATTAATAATTCTTCCGGTTTTTACATCAATAAGTCTGATATCGGCTGCAATATAAGCTTCATCTTTACCAAACTTGATACCACCTATTACAGGCACACCTCTTGGAATTACAATACCACCTGCACTTATGCCACCTGCTTTTGGTTCAAAAGCGGTTATTGCACCAACTACCAATATGTCCGCACCTTCTAAATTATTAATTTGTCTGTTTTGTTTGATCATTCCCTGAGACAATTGTAATTCTCTCTCAACTGCTGAAAAACCTTCATTGCTTCTTTCTATTACAATAAATTTCCCACTATTAAACAATGCTGTTGTTAACATATCAGCTATACCACTTCCTATTTGCCCATTGCATTTTGCAGCTTTACATTTAAATGAAGCAACTGCTATCCTTGCTTTTGGTCCCTTGTATTTTACTATTTCGTTAACGTTTTGATTAGACGTGGTTACATTTGTTGTTGTTCCAACACAACCGCTTAAGAAAAATATTCCAACCATAAATGCAAACAATCTTCTTAATCTCATCTTAACCTCCTTTTAATCTATTATTAATTATTGTATAACTTTTATCTTATTTATGTCAAGTTTATAAAAATTAATTATTTCAAGATATAATTTGCTAAAAAAAGGCAAACAATGAAACTCGAAATTCAAAATATCGGTGAATTGGTTATTAAACACATAGTTCTTGATTACAACGGGACGATTGCGAAAGACGGAATAGTAAAAGAAAGTGTAAAAAGATATATTAAAGAACTTCAAAGTGAATTCGATATTTACGTTATTACTTCTGATACCCACGGAAGTGCGGCAAAAAATTTAGAAGATACCGGAGTAAAACTTAAAATTTTAACAACTTCAAACCATACAAAAGAAAAAGAAGAATTTGTAAAAGAGCTTGGATTTGTGTTTGCAGTAGGAAACGGAAGTAATGATTCATTAATGTTAAAAGCCGCTGAACTTGGAATATGTGTCATAGAAAATGAAGGGGCAAGTGTTAAATCGGTTATAAATGCAGATATTGTTTGTAAAACTATAGAAGATGCGTTTGAGCTTCTGATAAAGCCTAAAAGAATAATCGCAACATTAAGACAATAGTCTTTGTTGTGTTTTTAGATTTATTGAATTTATATAATTGGTGTCGCACTATATATTTGATGTGAAGGATGTTATTTTATAAATTTAAATATAAATGAAAAAAAAGTTTGTTAGGGTTGATATCATAAGGGGTAATGTTAATCATTTTCCATTTTCCATTGTTTATTTTCAATTGAATATAAATATCCTCTGACTTTAGGAGGTATTTTTTCTTTTCTCATTTTATCTTTAAACTTTTTATCCATCGTTGTTTTAATATAAGGGGCGATGTAAATTGTGTTTTCATTGGAGTCTATTGCTATTTTCCCTTGTATGACGCAAGAAAAATCCGTTTTTATAACCTCATCACGCTGAGGTTTTGTCATTATAATTCCGAGTTCTTTTAATATTAGATCTGTTTTTTTTATATCTATTTCCGGTTCGGATTTTTTAAATGAATATAATTTTTTATTTTTTTTCCAATCTTTTTGAAACAGAAGATCCAAATCTTTTTCAAGATACTCAAAACTTTTTTTAACCCCATTTTCAAAAAGAGTAATAAATTTATTTGAAAATTCATCTCTTATAAAATTTCTTTTATATTTTTTATCGAAATTTGATTCGTCCGTATAATATTTAATACCTCTTTCATTTAAAAAAGTTACAATTTCATTACGAGATATATTATAAAAAGGTCTATATATTTTATAAAACTCTCTCTCCTCCCATTCACCCATTGCTATTAATTCTTTTAATCCCGCACCTTTAGAAAACTGCATTAAAAACCATTCGAATCTATCATTTAATTGATGGGCTGTTATAAGTGTATGATAACCGTGTTTTTTTATTATCTCTTCAAAAAATACATATCTGCATATTCTTGCTTCTTTTTCACTAAATTTAGGTAAAACGCAGTCTTTAATATAAATTTTTTTATTATATGTCTCTGCAAGTTCTTTTGCGTATTCTACTTCTTCATTACTTGTTTTTCTTGTATGGTAATTAACTATTGCTATATCGAAGGGAATATTGTTTTCTATCAGCCAGAAAAAAAGTGCAGTAGAGTCAACTCCCGCCGAGAAAGCGAGTAAATTATTTGATGATTTTTCCAATTAACTGTTCTCCCGCTAAATTTTCTATTTTTACGTTATAAAGGTTTCCAATTTCAAGATTTTCTATTTCGCTATCATTAATTAAAATATCACCGTCGATTTCAGGTGCCCAGAGTTTTGGACGTACACTGTAGAAGAGTTCATCTTCCGTCAGACCGTCAAGGTAGCATCTGCATGTTTTATTCAGATATTTTTTAAGCGCTTTTTTTGTTGTCTGTTTTACGGTTTTACCCAACTCTTTTGCACGCTGGTCGATTATGTTTTGAGAAATTTTGTCTTTTCTTTTAAATGCCGCCGTGTCTTCTTCGTCTGAATAGGCAAATACGTTTACCCTGTCGAATTCGAACTCTTTTATGAAATTTTTAAGCTCTTCAAAGTCTTCTTCACTCTCACCTGGATGTCCTACGATTACGGATGTTCTTATGAAACTGAATTCTTTTTTCATTTCATACAGAAGTGATTTGAGTTTATCAACGCTTCCAGGTCTTCTCATGATTTTAAGCATTTTTTCGCTGATGTGCTGGATTGGCATATCGAAATAGTTTTCCACAACGGGTGAAGCGAATATTCTTCTTATCAGTTTTTTGGTTGTTGTCGCCGGATATAGATACAAGATTCTAACAGTAATTCCTTCAATTTTATCAATTTCGTCAATTAATCTTTCAAGTCCGTCTTTAATACCTTTATCCCTTAAATATGAGCTTGAGTCCTGGCTTGCGAGTGAAAAATCTTTGAATCCTTGTGCTTTTAATCTTTTAATCTCTTCAATAATTTCGGGAATTTCCCTTGAATTTAGTCTGCCTTTGAAATTTGGAATTGCACAAAATGCGCATTTTTGGTTGCAGCCTTCGCTGAGTTTAATGTAAGCGTGATAGCTGCTGCCTGTTATTACCCTCTCTTCATTGTGGATGAGGTAAACGTTTGGTGAGAATTTTGAGCTTTTTGTTTTGACGAGTTCGTCTATTTTGTCAAAATCCCCGACACCGCTCCATACGTCCACTTCCGGAATCTCTTTTGGAAGGATGTCTTTGTATCTTTCGCTAAGACAGCCTGTTACCGCAAGAATTGCACTCTCTTTTTTTTCGTTTGCAAGTTCCAAAATAGTTTCTATCGATTCTTCTTTGGCAGGGTTTATGAAGCCGCATGTGTTTACAATCAGCAGATCAGCTTCGCCCGGATTGTCTGTAAGTGTGTATTCGTTTTTCAGTTTTCCAAGCATAACCTCGCTGTCAATTAAATTTTTAACACATCCCAAAGATGCTAAATAGAGCTTTTTCAAATAAATCCTTTTTTATAAGATTTTATCAAAAGTGGTATAATATGACAAGATTATTACAGGAGCGTATATGGAAAAAGTAGGTTTAATCATAGGTCTTTTTTTGACGATTTTTGGTATGTATAAAATCGATATTGTTTTAATACCTACGCTTGATTATTTTGGAAAGTATGTTTTTTTCGGTGCTATTAATATTTTTGTTTTTTGGGTTGAATGGTTTTTTTATAAAAGGTTTGATGGCTTGTTGAGAATATTAATGCCCTTTATGTTTGGATTGGTAATATTATTGATTGGAGTGAAAATTGCGTAAGATAATTGTTTTACTGTTTATCATATGCCGTTTTTTAAGCGCAGACATATATCTTAACGGTAATCTTCATCCAGGTGATAATGATGATTTTAATGGATATACGCCAAAAGAGCCTTTAACTTTTGATGGAGAACATACATATAATTATTATTTAAATAATCCTACAAAATTTTATTTAAGCGAAGACAGTGTGATTACCGGCTTAAAACTAAATAACGCTGTCGGAATTGACGGAAAAATAAAAGTATACATTGACGGCAACGAAGTTGGAGAAGCTGCAAACGACGGTGATGACACTGTTGCCGTTAACAATCTTTCTTTATCAAAAGGATGGCATGATATTGCGGTAATAAGCGACTGTTATGATTCTCTGGGAGATACGGTAAGCTGCAATAGTTATTGGGTTGATGATATTGATGATTACATGTTTTCAGGTATTACGCTGTATACATCATCAACTACCACGGCTTTTGATTTTATAGGCAGACATCACATAGGAGATAATAATGATAATGATGATTGGTATGATATTGATGATACTTCAAAATCCTGGTATCCGGATGCCAATGAAGGACAATGTGTTACTTATAATCTGAATATTAATTCTCCTCTCAACGGATATCAGATTTTTATATCAAGAGTCAGGAATGTTTACAAAGACGGAATCGATAAGATTGATATATACGATGCCGCTGACAATCTAATAAAAACTCTGGATATAAACACTACAGGAAGTTATAAATTTGATTTTAACCAGACTGTAATGCAAAAAACCGATTCTGTTTCAAAAATAAAAATTTGCAGCGGAAATGCAACTTCCACTGATTTAGACGATATATCTTTCGGTGAAACTGTGTTTATACCGTTTTATAATTATGATCTTAAAGCCGGCTGGCAGCTTGATGAATGCTATTGGCAGGGCAGTTACGGCGAAGTCACAGACAGCAGCGGCAACGGGCTTAACGGAACAGCGGTAAACGGAGCAAACACCCAAAGCGGCGGAGTTTTATGCAAAGACGGCTATTTTAACGGCAGCGATTATGTAGATATGGGTGACATATTAAACGATGTGTTGGGAAAAACAAGTAATAAATTCACAATAACCGCATGGATAAAACCCGAAGTTTTAACAACAAAAGAAACAAATCATAAAACTGAAAATGTGTTTTTAGCCAAAGCGTCCGACAGTTACAATGATAATCTGGAAATAGGAGTAAATACGGACGGAAGCATACATTTATATCTGGATACAAAAAATAAAGATGAATATGCAGATATCGGAAGTGGTATTCAGACAGGACAGTGGTATTTTGTGGGTGTAACGTACAATGACGGAAATGTAAGCGTATATATAAACAACAATAAATACACCTCTGATGTGTGGAGTGGCGGGGGAAATATAGATAATGCTGCAGGAAGCAATTTTACAATAGGAGCAAGTATTCATAAAGACACCTTTTTTACCGGAAATATAGATGAGGTAAAAGTTTTCGGAGATGCATTGGATGATAATCAGATAAAACAGATATACGATAATGAAAAAGACGGATACAATTATGACGGAAGTGAAAGAGTCTGTAATGTGTGCCCGGATGCTTTGCTTGATTACAGAATGGATGAATGCAGGTGGGATAATGATGCCAATACCTATGAAATTAAAAATTATGGAATCGAGGGAGCTAATTACGACGCAACGGCATTAAACGACGCTAATACCACAAAAGGCTTACTATGCAGGGGAGGTGATATAAACAGTACTTCAACAGAAGATAAAGCCGTTATGCTGGAAAACAATTATGTTTTACCTGCATCTTATACATTAAATCTATGGGTGAAATTTCCTCTTAATACGGCTGGACATACTAATTTTACAGTAGGAAGAGGCAGATGGCAAAAAACATACAATTATTTTAACATAGCGGACAGAGTGGGGAGTGATTATGATTATATCTATTTTGCCCATAATGTGACGGATGATACATGGACATTAAATGTAAGTGACGATGATGATACGGATACTTATAATTTTAATCCACAGAATTTATCAGGCTGGCATATGCTGACTTTTGTCGTAAATAACACTGGAACAGATTTTTATTTGGATGGTGATTATAAACACTCATTTTCTACTCATCCTAATAGCGGTGAATTAGGTTTGCTTTTTAACAGTGATTACAAATCAAGCGACAATACTCCAAATGGTCAGTCTATCGGTAGCGATGCGGATGAGTTTACACTATTGAATGCAGCTGTAAACTCTGGTTATGTCAAGTATATTTACAATAATGAAAGCAGCAGTAAAAACTGGGACGGAAGAAGCAGGTGCTGTAAATTCTGCTGCTCTCCTTATAGCGGGGAAATTACTCCTATAGAATTTGAAGGGGGTACGGTCACGTTAAATAACACATATTCCGACCCTGAATGGACACATGTGGCATTTAAAAAAGCTTTTAATACAATACCTGTTGTTTTTATGGTAATAGATACATACGGAAACAATCCTGCAAGTGTCAGAATTAAAAATGTAACAACAAAAGGGTTTGATGCAATTATAGTGGAGCCTGAAGGAGAAGACGGACCGCATGTAAAACAGACACTTAATTATTTTGCAATTAATACGGGTGTTCATGAATTAGATGGCCACTTGATTGAAGTTGGAAGCATAAACACTAAAAAAGTACAGGGAAAATACGCTCCAAGCGGAAACGATATAGGATGGGATACTGTTGATACTTCTGTTTCATTTTGCAATCCGGCTGTTGTAGCAAATATACAAACACTGAATAATGAAGAAAATGATATTCCAAAACAGCCGTCTGTACCTTGGATGACTGCAGCGGTAAATTTATGCAGCGGTAAATTGCAGCTTGCCCTTGATATGAGTGAGACTGATGAAGGAAATGTTACGAAAGACGAAACAATAGGTTATATGATCTCAGATGCAAATTTTACAGGTTCATTTACAGATGATTATGGAACAAAAATTGATTTTGAAGTTTTAAAAACAGGTCCTTATTTCGTAGGATGGGATAACGGATGCAAAACCGTCTCTTTTCAAAACAGCTATGAAAATACTCCTCTTATTGCAGGATGGAAAGATAGCAGATTTGAAAGTGACGGAGGATGGTTTAGAAGATGTGAGTTGACTAATAAAAAAATCGGTTTTGTTGTAGATGAAGACGAAGCTCACGATGAAGAGAGATACCATATGCCGGAAGTCGGCGGAATATTTGCATTTAGCGCTAATTTTCATTTAAGTGAAGTAAATGAAGTATATAGATTTGATGCATGGAATGATGACCACAATATAACAGACAGAAACATAACAACTAAAATTGTAAATAAACCTTTTATAATAACAGTGGCTTCTTTAGATACAAATGGTACCGGATATCAGGAATTTAACGGAACTGTTTGCAGCAGGGTAATAGCACAAAATTATACGGGTGATTGGAATAAAACATTATGGAATAATGAAAATGAAAAAAATATAACTTTAAAAGTGAACAGAGCTTTAAAGAATGCAAAAATAAATATACAATGGAAACAAAATGAAGATACTACATGTCCAATAAACGATGCTAACGAATCAAATTCAACCGATAATTTTGCAATAAGGCCTGAAAAATTCGTTATTGCCAATATTCCGAGTAATATAAAGGCCGGAAATGAATTTAATATAACCGTTAAAGCCGTAGATGTAAACGGAAATCCGGTGAAAGATTATAATGAGAGCATTTATGTAAACGGGCAAAGCGTGGATTTCGAATACAATGAAAGCAAAACGAATTGTGATACCGGTATCCTTGAGAAAGTAAGCGGCGGGGTGTTTAAAGACGGTGAAGCGAATATTACTCTTAAATATAATGAAGTAGGGGATTTGAATTTAACCGTTAAGGAAATAAACGGCAGTGAGTTTGCAGTAGTGGATAATGACGATACAAATGAAACCGAGAGGTTTATTTCTCAGGCAAAAAGCACTATAAGTGTGGGGGTAGATCATTTTGATTTAAATGCTAAATATGAAAACTATGATACCGACAGTAATTTTACATATTATGATGAAGATTTGAACATATCTTCTCTTTTGGAATTAAACATTAGTGCTGTTGATAAAGACGGAAACATACTTCAAAACTACAATAAAGAGTGCTATGCAAAAAATATTACTGTAAATATTTCTCATAACGATGTGGATGTGAATGTAAGCAAAATTATTTATAAATATATCGATAAAAACGGATATGTATATGATAATAATATTTCAAAAGATGAAAATATTACATTTATTTATGACAAAAATAATTTTACAACCGACAATAACGGATCAACTTCTGTTGATGTATATCTGAATTTTGACAGAAATGTATCAAACCCTGTAAACCCTTTTGAATTTGAAATAACCTCCATTGACGTAAACGACAGTGATGCAAACGGAAGTTTGGATTTAAATAAAAAAGCCAAATATTATTATGGTAATTTATTACTAAGTGATGTTTTGGCTTCGGAAAATGATTTTAATAAAAGCTACTCTTTTATTGTTTTTGACAGTGTTGGTAATTTAAAACCTGACGGACAGGAGGTTATTTATAACTGGTATGAAAATACCGGTCATAATGCAGTAGACGGAAACGTAAGTGACAGCGAAATTATAATAAGCAGCGATTATAATGCATCAAACTCGATAAACGGTGTGGATGTGTCAGTTGATTCAATAAATAATGGAGTAATTACTTTTAAAATCTCAAGGAGTGATTCAAGTGTTAAATTTGCGGTTGTTCATTTGTTAAGCCCTAATTTAAAATGGCTTTGGTATTCTAAATTCAATCAAAAATATGATATTTCAAATGATTCTACGTGTTTAAATCATTTCTGTTTTACAATAACCTGGCAAAATCTAAATAGTGAAGGGGAAGTCGGAAGCGGTGAATTTGAAGGAACCGAAGCCAATATGACCGATACCAATTCAACAAAAAGAGGGATTAAGATATTTAGGTAAAATAATGTTGTTTAAGTTGTTGAGGTTGGTTAAAATTTTTATTGTTAGTTGGGGTTGTTAAAGTTGTTAAGGTTTCAGAGCTTTATAGTTGCTGAAGTTAAAACTTTAATAACCTTAACCAACCTTAACAACTAATAAACTATATCCATATATTGTCGATAAGTCTTGTACTTCCGACTTTTGCGGCGAGTAGGATAATGGTGTTTCCAGGTTTTATTTCATCTATATGATTAAAGTCCCTGTCTACAAATGCAATATACTGAAGCTCGTCAACATCTAAAATTTCAAGCATTTCTTTTTCGATTTCTTCAATATTTTTCGTTTTTGAAGATAGTTTGGCGGCTCTTTTTAATGCTTTACTGATACTCAGAGCTCTTTTTCTTTCTTCTTCGCTTAAGTAAATGTTTCTGCTTGAGAGTGCAAGGCCGTCTTTTTCCCTTTTGGTTTCGCACTCTACTATTTCGATATCAAAAAAGAAATTATTAACCATCTGTTTAATCAGATACAGCTGCTGGGCGTCTTTTTTACCGAAATATGCACGAGTTGGACGGATAATATTAAAAAGTTTGTTTACAACCTGTAAAACACCGTCAAAATGTCCTGGACGATTGAAACCTTCTAAGATGTAACCTTTGATTTTAGGTGCTTTTATTAAAACTTCGTCGTTTGAATACATATTTTCAGGCGTAGGGGTAAACACTGCGTCGACTCCAGCACGTTTGCATATCTCAAAATCCGCTTCAAGGCGTCTTGGGTATTTGTCAAGATCTTCTCCCGGGAGAAACTGGGTTGGGTTTACAAATATAGAAACTATTACGTAATCGTTTTCTTTTCTTGCTTTTTCGATTAAACTCAAATGCCCTTCATGCAGGGCTCCCATAGTAGGGACGAAACCTATGCTTCCGTTTAACGATTTTGTGTAGTTTATGGCTTCTTTAGGTGAATTTAAAATTTTCATAAGCCGCCTTTTTTGGTAGAATTATATATAAATTTTGATATGTTATAAAAGGATAAAAATGGACGCATATGAATACAGCGAATTAATAAAGGAACTTGAAAACAAAATAGAAAACATCGAGTCTATTTTAAAACCTGAAAAACTTGAAGCAAGGTTAAAAGAAATAGAAGAGCTGGAAAACTCTCCGGATTTCTGGAATGATCCTAAAACAAGTGCTAAAGTGCAAAAAGAAAAAAACGCAATTTTAAGAAAACTTGAAAAATATAAAAAAGCAAAAACCGCCCTTCAGGACAATAAAGACATGTTTGAGCTTGCAAGCATGGAAGAGGACGAAGAGACTTTAAACGAAGTTTTTAACGACGTGCAGGATCTTAAAAAGATAATAAGGGATCTTGAAATCGAAGTAATGCTAAGCGATGAAAACGATGCGAAAAACGCGATTATTTCTATTCATCCCGGTGCAGGAGGTACAGAGTCGCACGACTGGGCTTCGATACTTTACAGAATGTATTTAAGATATGCGGAAAGAAGAGGTTGGAAAGTTGAAGTTCTTGATTATCAGGCGGGCGATGAGGCTGGAATTAAGGATGTGAGTTTTCTTGTAAAAGGAGAAAACGCATACGGGTACCTTAAAGCGGAAAACGGTATTCACAGACTTGTAAGGGTAAGTCCTTTTGACAGCGGAGGTAGAAGACACACGTCTTTCGCATCGGTGCAGGTTTCGCCTGAGATTGATGATGACATTGAAATAGAAATCGATCCTAAAGATATAAGAATAGATGTGTTTCGTGCGAGCGGTGCAGGAGGTCAGCACGTAAATAAGACTGAAAGTGCGGTAAGAATTACACATATCCCGACCGGTATTGTTGTTGGGTGTCAAACAGACAGAAGCCAGCACAAAAATAAAGACATGGCAATGAAAATGTTGAAATCAAAGCTGTATGAACTTGAACTTGAAAAAAGAAAAGCCGAGGAAGAAGGTAAACCTAAAGATGAGATGGGATGGGGACATCAGATCAGAAGTTATGTTCTTTTCCCTTATCAGCAAGTGAAAGACAACAGAAGCAATAAAGCATATTCAAGGGTTGACGATATACTTGACGGAGATTTGGATGAGGTAATTGAGGATGTACTGATTGCCGAAAAGGAACATGAGAATTGAGAAAAGCTATAACATTAATAGAACTTATTTTTACTATTGTGATTATAGCTGCCGTATTTACGGTAATTCCTAAAATAATTTATGTAAGCAATAAAACACTTGAGTTTTCTAAAAAAGAAGATGCGATTTTTAATATGATGTCTAAAATAATGGATATTTCCCTTAAAGAATATGACCGTCAAAATATAAATTACGATGATATTTTACTTGTAAACGATCCTCCCGTAAATGTTTTAGACTGTAATGCCACAAGCGGTTATAGGCTTGGCGGGTTTGCAGGAAGCAGAAACTGTAAAAATGCTGTTTTCGAAAGTTCGATACCGATTAATAATAGCGGTGAATTTGATTATATTGAAGGATATAACGGAATTGAAGTTAATACAACACAAAACGGTAGGACTGTATATACTTTAAAAATTAATGTCGGATATACAGACGAATGGCATAAAAATGATTATGGAACTCAAAATTTAAATTTTGAGTTTACAAATACAAGCAATAATGATAAAACTAATATCAAAAGAGTTTACATTGAAGTTTTGAATGGAAATAAACAGATTTCTTCTATTGTGTATTACAGTGCGAATATTGGACATATAAAAATAAACGGTATACAGTGGTGAAAAAATTGAAAATGAACAATGGAAAATGGAAAATGGAAAATTACTCCAACAACTTTACCAACTCTAACGACCTTAAAAACTTTAAAACCTCATTTACTTTAATCGAAGCTATATTTGTAATTGTGATACTTTCTTTCGTATTAATAGGAGGGTTTCAGATATTAAGTAAACTTTATGTTAGAAATTATATAGCCAAACAGACCTCAAAATTCGAATTTATTTCCCAGCAGACACTTGATCAGGTTTCGCAGATAATATATAACAGGATTCCTCTTAGCGTTATAGGATATAATCAACAGACCGGTGAATTTCAATATATAGGCAATATAATTCAAAATAATAAATATCCGATTTTAGAATGGATCGGATATTTGAATGATGCAATGGTAGATGATAATTTAAGCGGATTTGTAGACTTATATGAAAGTAATAAACCTGTTATTAAAGCATTGGATTTTAACAGCGGCTTTATAAATGAGATATTAAAAAATAAATACGACACAGCTCAAAATTTAAAAGATTTGACATCGATTATTTTTGCCGGGAGTTTTGATAGGGGCAGTGAAAACATACTTAATGATTATAACAACTCTTTCGGGTGGCATGGAAACAGGGCAGACTTGGTATACAGGATATCGGATTATTCCCAAAGTGGTAATAATTGTTTTTTAACTTTAAAAAATTATGATAATACCGATATTACGCATGCTTCAATTTATGAAAAATTTTATTTGGCAGACAGTGCATATGCAATTGCTTTAAAAAAAGATTTAGATCAAAATAAATGGAAATGCAATGATTTAAACTGGAGCGATCTGCAAGATGATGATTTGCTTTTATTTTATAATTACAGGCCTTGGAAGGGTGAGAGTTTTTGTGCAGATGACGGAACCGGTAATGTAACCGTTTTAACATCTAATGTGAAAGCTTTTAAAGTAAAAAAAATAAACTATCATTTAATGATGAAAATTGAAATGTTTAAATCAAGAGGAGATATCAATATTTCTGTATCCAAACAAAAGGTAATATTTTGAAAAAAGCATTCGGAGTCATAAGTGCGCTTATTATAATGCTTCTGGTGGCGGCTTTAATGGTTGCTGTTGTTAAAATCTCTTTTATAAGTATCAAGCACACAAGTGATTCTTATTTGCAACAAAGGGCTCAGTTGTTTATGCAAAGTGTTATTGAGAATTCTTTAATGGCTATTGAGGGATATAACCGTAAAACTAACAATAACTGTTTGGAACATTTAACATTTAAAGATGAACAAAAAAGATTTATCGCAAATGTCGATATTTTGAAATATTACTGCTATGATTTAAATGACTGTCCTTGTGATAATGCAGTTAAAATATCAACTCCTAAATCACACGGGTATGTATTGTTAAAAGTGACGGTAGAGTCCAACATTACCAATCCCAAAAATGATAATAAAAAAATAAAACTTGAAAAAGTTACATTGCAAAGGCCTTAAATGAAAGCTTTTAGTTTGATGGAACTTATTTTTGTAATTGTGATCATGGGGATATTAAGCTTTATCGGCCTGCAATTTATTCCTGATGAAACTTTAACTACCGATACTCAGATATTAAAAGAAAAAGTATTACAAAAAAAATCAAATGCGTTGGGATATAAATTTATTGGGAACAGTGATTATGTATGTATTACGTTTAATAAAGACATATTAAACAATGAAGATAAAAATTCAAACGAAAAGGTACATTACAAATTTAAATCGAACATTGAAGTTTACGGATTAAATAATGGGAATACAATTTGCTTCGATAATGCAGGAAGGCCATTTGACGGTGAAATTGATGAAAATTTGACAAAGATTATACATACTAATATAATTATTTCGTTAAAATATAAAAATAATGAGCAAAATTTCACAATTTATCCGATTACAGGCTCAATAAGGTGAGAGGTTGAAAGTAATTTATTTATCAAAAGACAGCATATATATTAATGAAAATGACAGAGTTGTTAAAAAAGAGCTTGGATATGAGAAAGGTATTATTACATCATCTTTAGGTTACAACCATATATTAAATATTACTTTTAAACTTTCAAAAGATATCGATAAAGAAATGCTTGAGGTTGAAGCGGAAAAATATGTATTTACGGAAGGTTCTTTAGATTATTCCAAAGAATATAAAATAAATTATATTTTTAAAGAATATGATGACCATTACAATGTCGAAGCTTTTATTGTTGAAACGGATGTTTTAAAAAAGCAATTTGAAAAATATTTAAAAATATATAAATATATTGATTTTATTTCCGCTAAACCTTTTGTTTTTAAAAGTTATTATGATATTAGCAACATAAAACCTCAAAACGATGCTTTTATATATTTAGACGAAAACGAAGCTTTCTTGAGCTGTTTTGAAAACGGGGAGTTTGTTTTTGTTAAAAGTATAAGTAAATTATCATCTTTAGCTAAACAGCTTGATGTGTCAGTTGACGAAGTGAAGAATATATTAATGACAAAAGGTCTGAATCAAGATAATTACGATGATATTGAAACATTTAATGTTATTGATTCGTTTTTTACACAGTTTTTTATGAAAGTCAGTAATTTAATAAATTATTCGGTAAGCTATTACGGACTTACTAAAGTTGATAGAATATTTTTTTATTCACCATTTGAAATAGAAAACTTATTTGAGAGTTATAATTCTTTTTGGGATTTAAGCGGAATTGCTTTTAAAAAATATGAAATTCCTACCGATTATGATGCGTTTGATTATACCGCAACTATATATAATACAAAACATTATCAAAACGAAAACGAAAATTTTTCTATTTTTCCAAAGCCAATACCTTTTTATAAAACCAAAAGCGGGATACTTGTTCTTTTAATAATACTGTCTGTTCTTTTTATAGGAGTGGATGCTTTTGTCAAAAACCAGACAATAAAGAAAAAAGAGAGCGAAATTTTATTACTGAAAAAGAAAATTAACAGAAATATGAGAGAAGAAAAACTTTTGAAATCCGCTGTAATTAAATATCATAAAGTCATAGCCAAAATAAAAGCCGATAATCTTGCTATTCAAAAACAAATTACCGATATATCTGAAAAAGTGATGTTTTTAGAGAATATTCAAAGAAAAAAATTAACTGCTAACGAGTTGGCGGATTTGGTAAATGAATTAAAAAAATATAATTTGAAACTATTATCTTTTGAAAAAAACGGGGATAATATATCTCTTTTAATTGTTAGTGAGTTTGGTAATTCTTCGGATATTGCCGATTTTATGAAAGATATGTATAAGTTGGGTTATAAAAACGTTGAATCAACTGAGATAAAAAACAAAGATGGAATTTATATTTCAAAAGTGAGTTACGATGAATAGAATTGAAGAATATCTAAACTCATTAGATAAGAAAAATTTAGTTTTATTATACGCTTCCATAATTATTGCCGTGTTTATAGTTTATTACAACTATAATTACAATATTTTACAAGAAAAGATTGACAATTATAATGTAAAAATTGTACAACTAAAGAAAAAACTGGAAAGTACCAATTCTCTAAGATCAGTATTGAGTGAATTAAAAACCCAGTTAAAAAAATTAAAAAAACAAAATGTTTCGTTAAATGAAGATTTGAAATATTTAAACGTGTTAGTCAAAACTTCTTCAATATTGCATATAAATGAAAAAAACTTTTTGAATATATTAAAAAACGTACTTCACAATGCAATACAAAACAATATCAAAGCGTCATATACAATTGACAAAAATACTGATGAATATAAAAAATACATAATAAACGTTCAAGGCGAATTTGAACCGGAAATGTTTGATAAATTTTATGAATTTATTAAAAATCTGGAGAAGATCAAAGCAATAAAAGAGATAACACAGTTGAAGATTATTAAAAAAGATAAAGTGCAGTTTGATATGAATATTGTTTTTTGGAGTCTTTTATGAAAAAATTAATAATATTTGTTATTTTGATAACTCTTAATGCAGATATTTATACCGTTATAACCGAAATAAAAAAAATGCAAACATATACTCCGAATTTTAAGAAAATAGAAAAATATAACATATTCAGCAGTTTTAATATAGTAAATAAAAATATACCTTTAGAGATCACGGCCCAAGATAAAATATTGAGTTTAAACGCAATTTTTCAAAATAAAGCCGATATAAACGGTGTATGGGTTAAAGTAGGAGATGAAATAGCTGGTTATAAAGTTATAAAAATAAACAATAATGAAGTAGTTCTTAAAAAAAATAACACAATTAAAAAACTTGTATTGAAATCAAACATATTAAAGGTTGTAAAATGAAAAAACTGTTAATTTTAATATTATTTATAACTTCAATGTTTGCAACTGATTGTGATAAAAAACTTTTTTCTTTACACATTGCAAATCCTGTAAACTTTAAGATGATTTTATCTGATTTAGTTAACGAATGTAAGTTGAATATAGTATTAAAAGATAAAAAAGCAAAAAAAATGATTAATCAAAATCTTGAATTTATTAATGTTGAAAATGTTTCTTTTAAAGAGCTGTTGAATACATTGTTTCAACATGCGGATCTATTTTATGAATTAAAAAACAATACATTAATTGTATCGTATAACAAAACAAAAACATTTAGGGTTGATTTCATTCCTAATTCTATAAGCGGTATTTCAAATATTGATTCCACGGATAATACGATAAAAACAGATTACAAATTTGATTTCTGGGATAATTTGAAAAATAATATTATTCAGATACTGAAAAATACTAATCCGAATTATAAAGAACCAATAATTGATAAAAACTCAGGTTTGGTGACTGTGACTGGAGACAGAAATCAGATTGAAGAAATTGACAGATATATCAATGATTTAAACAACAGACTGCATAAAGAGGTGCTCATAGATGTTAAAATATATAGTGTTACTCTTTCAAGTTCTCATAAAACGGGTATCGACTGGTCTCAACTTTCCTTATCATTAGCGGACAAAAGTGTTCCTATTACGGCGTCAAATATAATAGGAGCAAATGCCGTATTCAAAGAAGCAACATTTAATGTCGGGGGGCTTTTAAACTTTTTAGCTCAAAACGGTAATGTTAATTCTATTTCAAACCCTAAAATAGTAACTTTGAATAATCAAAAAGCATTAATTAAAGTGGGAGATACTATTTATTATAAATATGCTTCGGAAATTACAACGGATAACAATGGTAACCCTACAACGGAATACACGATTGATTCTAAATTTGTAGGAGTGCTGTTAGATATAACACCACAAATAAGTGATAACGGAGAAATAATCTTAAGTATTAATCCGAGAATCAGTGCGTTTAAAGATGCAACACAGTTAAGTAATGTCAATAGGGATATGCCACCGGATACTCAAGATAATACCATGATAAGTGTCGTTAAATTAAAAGATAACGACACTCTTGTATTGGGAGGACTTATTACGGATGATAAACAGCTAAAAGTAAACGGGGTTCCGGTATTAAAAGAAATTCCTATTATTAAATATTTATTCTCATCAAGAGAAGAAATTACAACAAAAAAAGAGCTTGTTTTTGTTATAACTCCTCATATAATCGACTTAAAACAGAAAAAAACATTAAGAGATTACGGGTATAAAAAACTTCCGAGTTTAGAGGATTTAAATGTTAGGTGAACTTATTGAGGAGTTTAGGGATAAAATAGACATAAATGATTTTTTCAGTTACATTAATTTTGAAATAGTAAAAGAAGAATTAATATCCACTAAATCGAATATAATTTTTTTATTGGGAAAACCCGGAAGCGGCAAAAGTTATATGCTTTCACTTTTAAAGTACAAATATCCCGAGAAATACATTCTTCAAAAAGAACCTTTTTTAAGTAAAGAAGAGTTTTTAAATACACATAAGAATCTTAAAAACAAGGTGATTTTAATTGATGAAGCCCAATTATTACCTATAGAAATGATTGAATTTTTAAGACTATTAAGTGATAACGGAAATCAAGTTGTATTGAGTATGCATCAAAAAGAAGGCGAAAAAATTGCGAATTTACCGCAGTTTGCATCAAGATATACCCAAAAAATTTTTATGAAACCCCTTACGTTTGATGAATTTGAAAAATATGTGATGTCTAAATTTATAAAAAACAACAGATATGATTTAATTGATAAGAAAAGACTAAAAAAAATATACAAACTTACAAAAGGCAATTTTAGGCTTTCTAAGAAATTTATTTTTACTGCTTTAACGCTACTTGATTATTCTTTCAGAAACTCTCTAAAATACAATAGAATCGATAACTGTATCATTGATATGACAGCATTGGAATTAGGATTGATAAAATGACATTTTTAGAATTAGAAAAAAAATGTAAAAAAAGGAAATTATTAAAGCTCCTAAAAATATTATTATTTGTACTAATATTATCTGCAGCGGTTAGTTTTTATTTGTTTAAGTTAAATAAAAGCGATACACAAAACAATAAAAATATTGAACTAATAAATAAAAAACAACCTGTTAAGCAAAAAGAAACCGATATAAAACAAGATATAAAAACAAACGAAATAAAAAAAGAAACAAAAACTGAAAAAAACAGTAATGCAAAATTAAATTTAATTATCGATTTAAACATTACTGAACCTGGGAAAACTGAATCAAAAATGCCTAAACCAAAACAAGAACAGGCTCAACAGACATCTCCTGTAAAAGTTAAAAAAGACAACTCGTTTATTATGACAGCTCAAACGTTACCTTCTTTTGAAACCTGTATGGCATTAGCAAAAAAATATTATCAAGAGGGTAATTATAAAGAAGCCTTAAAATGGGCAAAAAACGCCAATACACAAAATAATAAAAAACCAGATTCGTGGATTATGAGTGCAAGGGCTTTATATAAACTCGGAAAGAAAGACGAAGCATTGAAAATACTTAAAATATACTATAATTACCATAAGGACGAGTCCGTTAAAAAAGTAATGGGGGAATTTAATGAAACTAATTAGTTTATCAGGTTTTCTTTTGTTGTTTAGCCTAAACTTACATGCTGATTTAGTTAAAGATTATTTAAATAAAAAATATTATCAGATCTGTTCATTCCAGAATATTAAAAAATACAAAAACAATGAAAAAGCTTTAAGCATTATTGGGGTTTCATGTATTAAAGTAGATAGTATTTATTTATTGCCTTATATTATAAATCAATTGAGAAATACAAGTTACGGAAGAAAAAACGCAATTTATTTTTTGACTATTTTAATGGAAAAGAAACTTATATATTCTTATCTGTATGACGGCATTTCTTTAAAATCTTTTTCTTTTCCGATGACCGATTATATATTGTCATATATATTTCAGGCTCTAAAAACTGATAATTTTAAAAAAGTAGGAGATATGATAATTATAGAAAATAAACAAAAAGGCATTACTTACAATGTTTATAAAAAAAATGACAAAGTTTATATTGACGAATTTAAAGATGGAAAATTAATAAAAAGGCGATGGTATAGATGATTAAGAAAAAAGTAAGATTAGGGGATTTATTATTACATGAAAAAATAATTACCGAAGAAGAGCTTAGTAAAGCGTTAGAAAAACAAAACGAGTATAAACAGCAAGGGGTTTTTAAAAAACTTGGTGAAATTTTGATAGAGTTGGGATTTGCAACAGAAAAGCAGATATTAGAAGCTCTTTCCAAACAGCTTAACTTTCCTTTTGTGGATTTATACGGTGAAAAAATAGATTATGAACTGTTGTCATCTTTTCCGCTAAACCTTATAGAAAAACATCATGTAATTCCTTTTAAAAAAGATGATGAATATATATATGTGGCCACTGCGGACCCTCTTGATTATGATTCTTTGGAATTAATTGAAAAATTTTCTCCTAAACCTTTAAAAGTGTTTATAGCATTAAGTAAAGATATACAGATTATTATTGAACGTTTAAAAATCAACATTTCCACACATGAACTGATAAATAAAGTAAAAAAAGAACTAAAAAGCGGGGGAACCGAAAGTATTAGTGCCATTGATGAACTACTTGATTTGATATTGGAAAAAGCCATTAAAGACAGGGCGACGGATGTGCATATCGAACCTTTAAGATACAACTTTATTGTAAGAGCCAGAACAGACGGTGTGTTAAAAGAGCTGTTTTCATTTGAAAAAGAGATTTATTTCCCTCTTGTTTCAAAAATAAAACTTTTATCAAATATGGATATTAGTGAAAAAAGAAAACCTCAAGACGGCCGTTTTACAAAAAACTACAATTCTAACATTTATGATTTCAGGGTTTCAACAACTCCAACTCTTCACGGTGAGAGTGTGGTTTTAAGAATTCTGGATCAGGAAAAAATTCTTCTTCGTATGACTGAACTTGGAATGAGTGAGTATAACCTTAAAAGATTTGAAAAACTTATCCACTCTCCTTATGGGATTGTGTTTGTCACTGGTCCTACGGGAAGCGGTAAAACAACAACTCTTTATGCGGCTTTAAATGAAATTAAAGGTGTCGACAAAAAAATTATTACGATTGAAGACCCAGTCGAATATGAAATACCTCTTATTCAGCAAATACCGGTAAACGCTAAGATAGGAGTTACATTCGCTACAGCACTTAGAAGTATTTTAAGACAGGATCCGGATATTATAATGCTTGGGGAAGTTAGAGATACTGAAACACTCGAATCTGCCATTCAAGCATCTTTAACAGGGCATTTGGTCTTAGCTACGCTTCATACAAATGATGCGCCGAGTGCCGTTACAAGAATGATTCAAATGGGGGCTCAAAACTATATGGTTGCCGATTCTTTAATAGGAGTTGTGGCTCAAAGGCTTGTAAGGAAAATCTGTCCATACTGTAAAACCGAGTATTTTCCTTCAAAAGAAGAGCTTGAAATGATAAAGCCGTTTTTAAAAGAGGAAATTAAATTTTACAAAGGACAAGGCTGTAAAGAGTGCGGATTTACGGGATATATAGGCCGTGAGATGATTAGTGAAGTGCTTGTGATAAATGAAAAACTTGCTCATTTAATCGCGATTAATAAAGATAAAATCGAAATATTAAAAGCGGCTAAAGAGAGTGGATTTGTAAGTATGATTGATGACGGTATAAATAAAATAAAAGCCGGAATTACAACTTTAGAAGAAATTCTAAGGGTGGTTAAAGTCGATGTACTTTAAAATAGAGTATATTAAAAACGGAAAAATGCAAGATATAGTGATTTCTGCAAAATCCGTAAAAGATGCAATCAAAAAATTTAGAGAAAAAAAACTTGGTGTAATTATTAATATTGAAGAATTTAAAAAACCTTCTTTATTTGAAGAAATTGTTAAAAAACTTGATCTTGCCAAAGTGGAACTTGAAGAATATATTGCGGTATTAGAGCAGATGTATGTTATGCTGGATGCCGGACTTGCAATAGACATGGTGGTGGGAAATATAAAAGACACAATTAAAAATAAAAGATTAAGGCAGATATTTTATTCTTTAGAAAATGATATTAAAGCGGGGTTGTCTTTAACCTCCGCTTTTGAAAAATTTGAAAAAGAACTTGGAAAACTTACCGTTTCAATGATTAAACTCGGAGAAGAAACGGGAGATTTGGCAAGTGCAATTAAAGATTTATCCGTTATATTGCATGAAATACTTGATAACAGAAAAAGATTAAAAAAGGCAACACGTTACCCGATGTTTATAGTGTTTGCCATGAGTATTGCTTTTGTTATTGTTATACTCTTTGTCATACCTCCATTTAAGTCGATATTTGCACAATTAAATACCGAACTCCCTTTACCAACAAGGTTTTTACTCTGGATCGAGGCGTCTATTCAAGAATATGGATTATATATTTTATTAGGAGCTTTCGTTATTTTCGGATTGATTACTTATATGTATAATACTAATGAAAATGTCCGACTCAAAATGGATAAACTGCTTTTAAAAATATACATTGTAGGTCCTGTAATTAAACTTGCCATGACAGGAAGATTCGTATACGTACTGCAAAGGCTTATAGACTCAGGTATTCCGATTTTGGATGCTGTGGATATTGCACTTAATATTATTGATAACACATATATGAAAAAACAGTTTGAACATATTAGAACTGCTATTGTGACAGGAGGTACTATTAAACAAGGATTTGAAGAAAGCGGTATGTTTGAAAATATGTCTGTTCAGATGATTGCTGCAGGTGAAGAGAGCGGATCTCTTGTATTGATGCTGCAAAAAGTAAGTAATTATTATCTTGAGAAATACAGATATATTGTCGATAATATAGCTGTATTGATAGAGCCGATTTTGATAGCGGCGATAGCAGGATTTGTAATGACGCTTGCACTTGGTATATTCCTTCCGATGTGGAATTTGACAGAAGCGATAAAATAGGAGTTAATGTGAATGTAGAAACCGGTAGTATAGTGACGGCGATAATAAGTATGTTGATTTTAGGTTTTGTACTATGGATTGTGCATAAAATATCTAATGTTTAAGAAGCAAATGTCGATATTGTGATATAATAATACAAAAATTTGACAAGGAGTAAAAATGAAAAAAGCGTTTACATTAATCGAACTAATTTTCGTTATTGTAATTATCGGACTATTGGCAGCTGTTGCTGTTCCTAAGTTTTTAAATCTTAAACAGCACGCTGAAGCGAACAGTGTAGTTAAAACTACAGTAGATGCGGCGCAACAAGCGGTAGAAGCTGCAATTAATTATAGAGACTTAGAAGGAAAAGAATATAATCTTTCAGATTTGATTACTTTAAAAGGTAAAAACTGGAATTGGCCTGATAATAACACAACTGAATATAATGACAGCGGTAACATAGTAGCGAGAATTGAATTAGGCGACGGTTGGGTTAATTATGAAATTAACTGTTCTAAATTCAAAGATCAAACAACAATAGAGAAATGTAAGAATTTATTAGGAAAATCTTCAATCGAAGCAAACTTAACATATTAATATAATGAAAAAAGCATTTACATTAATAGAGCTTATTTTTGTAATCGTAATAATTGGGGTTTTGGCGTCAATTGCCATCCCCAAATTTAAAAACCTCACAACACATGCAAAATCTTCAGGAATCAAATCAGTAGTTACATCTGTACAATCTTCAATTGACAATATTCACGGAAAGTGGATTATCAATGATAATTATATTTGGGATCCCGACGGTGACGGGAATACAAATCTGAATGACGAAGGATACCCTATATCACTTGACAGCGGAAAAAACGAAACTTCATTATTCAAATATGTATTAAAAATACCGGTACCAAGCTGTGGAAACAGAACTCAAAGCTGCTGGAAAGAGTATGATGATAACAGATACGAGTATATATATACTCCAAGTAAGATCTTAAAAATTGATTATAATGCAACAACAGGAACACTTGAGTGTACAGACGGTGTAGGAATAACTAAAGAGGAATGCGAACAAACCATTTACTAAAAATTCACATCAACTATCAACTTTCAACTATTAACAATTAACAATTAACTATTAACTATTAACCACACTTATTTAGGCAGGTATAACTTAAATCCTTTTTTCTTTGTTGCAATTTCTATTTTTCCGTTGTGAGCATTTATTATTTCCAAGCTTAAAGCAAGGCCTAAACCGTTACCTTTTGTTTTAGTGGATTTAAAAGGCTCGAATAAAATATCTTTATTTTCAAACTCTTTTCCGTTATCGTAAATATTGATAATGTGATAATTTTCATCGTTTTCATATAAAATTTCAATTAATCCCTGTTCCGTATCGTCTTCTTCAATTGCATCTATTGCGTTGAAAATCATATTTTGAAGAACTAATAGCAGTAAATCAAAATCCGCTTTAATTTCAATGTCTGGTAAGAAAAATAAAAACTCTATCTCTTTCGAATAAGAATAATATTTAATAGAGTTTTCTATTTCTTCTTTAAGTTCACTTAGTAAAAAGGGTTTAATCTTCGGTTGTAGGCCTTTTGAAAAGAGAAGGGTGGATTTTATAATTCTTTCTATTCTAAATATAGAGCTTTTCATCTCTTCAAGCAATTCATTACCGCCGCACTGTTTTTTAAGAAGAGATATTAAAATAGAAATCGAACCTATCGGATTTCTTATTTCATGTGCGAGATGAGCCGCCATCTGTCCCATAGCTATTAAGCGTTCATTTCTTTTTTGTTCGGTTATATCGGTGGCGCTTATGATGTTTTTGTCTTTAATTGTGGATTTTTGAACCAAAAAGACCTTGTTTGAGATTTCTATTTCCCCCGTATTCGGAATAGAGTCGAACTCTTTTGTTTTTGAGTTTTGAACTATAACTTCACCGTTTTTGTCTACAACCCAAAGCGCCTGGGGTAAAAATTCTATTACTCCGTTTAAAATATTTTTCAGTTCAATAAACTCTTCTTCAACCTCATATGTTCTTTGAATCAGAGTTTCAAGGTTTTTTAATAGCTCTTTTTGAGAGGAAGGGATTTCCATAATTTACCTTTTTGGTATAATTTTTCATAATTTTATCAAAGGAAGAATATGATTAAATACGATTATAATAACTTTTATGAGATTTTGGAAAAGAATGCTAAACAATATCCCAAAAAAACCGCTTATTTTATTGACGACAGAAAAATAACTTGGGGCAGAGTAAAGAAAAAAGTCGATACGTTTGCAAGAACCCTTGAATTTTTAGGAGTTAAAAAAGGTGACAAGGTTCCTATTTTTGTAGGAAACTCTATTGAGTATATCGTGGCTCTTTTGGGTATTCAAAAATTAGGCGCCGTTGCTGTTCCGATTAATACGTTTTTGAAAGAAGAAGAAGTTGCGTATATCGTTAATGACGTTGAAGCGACATTGATGGTGGCAAGTGCCAAACTTGCCGGATCTATCAAAAATATCAGGGATAAAACGAATATTAAAAAAATAATATGGGAAGGGGACTGGGAAAAAGTAGATGCGGACAACATCTCTTTTAGTGAAATACTTTCAAACTTTGAATCTCATGAAGTTAGCGAACTTCCGAAAATTGACGACTTAGCCGTTATTATTTATACTTCAGGGACTACAGGTAAGCCTAAAGGGGCAATGCTTAGTTACAAAAACTTTTTTTCAAATATTTACGGGGTTAACGAACTTATAAAACTCAATCACAAAGACAGATTTATCGCATATCTTCCTATGTTCCATTCATTTACGCTGACGGTTAACATTCTTCTTCCTATGTTTTATGCCGCTCCTGTTGTAATAATACGCTCGATTATGCCTTTTAGCAATATTATTAAACAGACTTTACTTAAAAGAGTGACTATTTTTACAGGTGTGCCTGATGTTTATTCAGCACTTAGCCGTGCAAAACTTCCTTTTTATTTCCATTGGTTTAATAAAGTGAGATTTTATATTTCAGGTGCCGCAGCGCTACCTGGAGAAGTTCTTGAGAGATTTTCGGCAAAATTTAAAAAAGGAAAACTTCTTGAGGGTTACGGACTTAGTGAAACATCGCCAGTTGTAGCCGTAAATAGACCGGAACTTCAAAAGCCGTATTCGGTAGGACCGGCAATTCCTGGTGTAGAAGTTAAAATTGTAAATGATGAGCTTATGGAAGTGCCAGTAGGAGAGCCGGGTGAGATTATCGTCAAAGGCGACAACGTAATGCAAGGATATTATAAACGTGAAGACGCAACGGCCGAGACAATTATAAACGGCTGGCTTTTAACAGGTGATATAGGAAAAGTGGATGAAGACGGATATATTTATATACTTGACAGAAAGAAAGATTTAATAATTTCTAAAGGTGTAAATATTTATCCGCGTGAAATCGAAGAGATATGTTTAAAATACGACGGTGTGAAAGAGTGTGCGGTTGTCGGAATGAAAGATGAGCAAAGCGGTGAAATTCCGGTTGCGTTTATAGAGCTTGAAGACGGGGCCGAGATAAAAGAAGGAGAGCTTAAGAGATTTTTAAAACAGCACCTTGCAAACTATAAAGTACCAAAGCACATCTATTTTGTAGAAGAACTTCCGAAAAACGCAACTGGTAAAGTTTTAAAAAGAGTATTAAGAGATAAAATAGACGAGTATATAAATAAAAATTAAAAGTTATAGAGATTGTTGAGGTTGCAAGAGTTTTTTAGTGCTGTGGAGGTTATTAAAGTTTTTATGGTTATTTAGTTCAGCTTTAAAAACTTTTTAAACTTTAAAACCATAACAACTTATTAAATGTTAGTTATTTTACATTTATATAAAAATATAGTATAATAACGCCTCAAAATTTAAAAACGCCTCCTTGCTCCAAAAAGCAGGGGCTAAAAAGCCAGAAGGAGAATTTATGAGTTTAAGACATTATGAAACGATGTTTATTCTTAAGCCTACTCTAACAGATGAAGAGAGAGCTAAGAATGTAGAAAACATCCAAAACGTTATCAAAGAAAACGGTGGAGAAGTAGCAGCATTAGATAAAATCGGTGTAAGAGAACTTGCATATCCGATTGCTAAATTTGAAAGAGGTGATTATTACATAGTTTATTATAAAGCACCTGCAAGCGCAGTACTTGAGCTTGAAAGACAAATGAGATATAACGAGGATCTACTAAGATTCATGACTGTTAAATATGAAAACAAAAAAGAAATCAAACGCTGGGAAGAGATGGTAAAAAATGTATAATAAAGTTATTCTCGTAGGAAACTTAACACGTGACGTTGAATTAAAATATACGCCTACGGGAACAGCTATTGCCAAATTCGGACTGGCTACTAATAGAACATTTAAAGATAACGTAACCGGAGAAAACAAACAAGAGGTTATGTTTATTGATATAACTGTTTTCGGAAGAAGTGCCGAAATAGCCAACCAGTACCTTAGAAAAGGTAGAAAAGTATTAATTGAAGGTCGTTTAGTTCTTGACCAATGGGTAGATGGGAACGGACAAAAACGCAGCAAACATTCTATAGTTGCAGAAAAAGTGCAGTTTATGGAGAATAAAAACAGCGGAGATGAAGGCGGATACCAACAATCAACACCTTCATATAATCAACCGCAGCAGCCGACGGCTCAGCCACAGATGCAACAAAAACAAAATCAAAACAATATTCCGTCAATCGATATCGATGACGAAGAAATACCATTTTAAAGGATAAATAATGGCAGCAGATCCAAAGAAAAAATACGGAAAAAAAAGATGCAAATACTGCGAAATGAAAGTAGATTTCATCGGATATAAAGATCTTGATTTAATTAAATATTCTCTATCTGAGAGATATAAAATTATGCCAAGAAGACTTACTGGTACTTGTAAAAAACACCAAGATATGGTTACTAAAGCTATTAAAAGAGCAAGACAAGTTGCACTTATCCCTTACGTAGTAGATAGACACAGAGTAATCGAAAATCCGTTCGACGCAATTAAACCTCTTAAAACTAAGTAATTTATAAACTTTTTGAAGATTGTTGAGGTTAAAATAGGGTTGTTATAATTTTAACACCCAAAACCTTAACAGTCTTCACTACTTAAATTAAAGGCTTATTATGGCTACTGTTTATCTTCACAAACAAAATCTTTTTGATAATCTAAATAAAATCTCGAAAATAAATCCTAATATTTTAGCGGTAATTAAAGATAACGCATACGGGCATGGAATTATTAGTTTTTCTAAAATGCTTAAAGAATGGGGTATAAATAAAGTTTGTGTTAAAAACAATGACGAAGCGGAAGTAATTAAAAGCCTGTTTGAAGAAATAATTATATTTTTCCCGCATACCGGAAGAAGTGCAAAAAATTTTTCATATTGTATAAACTCCTTAAAGCAGCTCAAAAAAAACAGACACCCGTATATTCATTTAAAAATAGATACCGGAATGCACAGAAACGGTATTTTAATGGACGAGCTTGAAGAAGCTTTGAAGATTATTAAAGATAAAGAATTTGAAGTAAGAGGAGTGTTTACGCATTTTTGCTGTTCGGATGAGACGGCGAACGATATGTTTATACAATATGAAAGATTTAAAAAAATTAAAAACAGAGTAGAAGTTTTTTGTAAAGAAAATGAAATAAAAATCCCGTATTTTCATATTGCAAACTCATATGCTCTTGATAAACTTCCGGATACGTTTGATTATGTAAGGCCTGGAATTGCATTATATGGCGGAATTGAAGGATATAAACCTGTAATGGAGTTAAGAGCTGATGTATTATCAAGCAGGATTTTGAAAAAAGGATGGGGCTGCGGGTACAATAAAATATATATGAGTGATGAGGATATTGAAGTTACGACAATAGATGTAGGTTACGGAGACGGGCTTCCTTATTTTAAAAACGGATGTAAGTTAAAAGATGCCGAAGCTCTTGGTAAAATTTCAATGGATTCTATGATTATAAAAGGGTGTTTTGAAAAAGAGGTTGTTGTGTTTGATGACGTCAAAGAATTTGTAAAAAACTTCGACACCATTACATACGATATTCTTGTAAAGATCTCTCCGAGAATTAAAAGGAAAACAGTTTGACACCAATCAGTGTAACACAGCTTAATAATCAGATAAAAAGTATAGTAGAATCTCATTTTGAGATAGTGCTTGTTGAAGGCGAAATCAGTAAGGTGGTATATCACTCTTCAGGGCATCTATATTTCACACTTAAAGATGAAAACTCGTCTATAAACTGTGCAATGTGGAAAAGTAATCTCACACGTATGAAATTCAGACTAAAAGAGGGTGAAAAAGTTTATGTTTATGGTGCACTCAGTGTATATGTGCCAAGAGGTGAATATAAAATTATAGCTCAAAGTATTGAACCGAGCGGAGTCGGTGCTCTTCAAAAAGCGTTCGAGCAATTAAAAGAAGAACTTAGCAAGCTCGGGTATTTTGATGAGGCGAGAAAAAAGTCGATACCGAGATTCCCAAGACGTATTGCGATAGTTACGTCCGCTACGGGAGCGGCTCTTCAGGATATGCTAAGGGTTGCCGGTAAAAGATGGCAATTGACGGAAATATATCTTTTCAACGCACTTGTGCAGGGTGATGGGGCCGCGGAAGATATAGCGATGAAAATAAAACTTGCGGATGAATTTGTTTTTGAAGACGGAAGCGGATTTGATTTGATAATCATAGGCAGAGGGGGAGGGAGCAAGGAAGATTTATGGCCTTTTAACGAAAGAGTTGTGGCTGATGCGGTTTATAACGCATCCACTCCTATTATTTCAGCAGTAGGTCATGAAATTGATTATTTAATAAGTGATTTTGTTGCGGATGTGAGAGCTGCAACGCCGAGTAACGCAATGGAAATCGCGCTTCCGGATAAAAACGAAATACTTTTAATGCTTGATGAAATGAAAAACGCTTTTGTTTATAAAATATCTCATCTGATCCAAAAAAAAGAAAGAGAGCTTATTCATATAAGAGAACTTTTAAACGCATCCTCACCTGTCAAAAAGCTTGATATGAAACTGCAGGAATGTGAGCTTCTTTTAAAAAGATTTAACCATTCATATATAAATCAGATACAAAAAAAAGAAAAAGAACTGAATGAGCTAAAAAATATACTTTTTTCACTCTCACCGGTAATTAAAATAAACTCTTTTGAAAAAGAAATAGAGCTTTTAAAAAGTACATTTAAAAACAAAACGGCTCAAATTATATCCTCTAAAGAAAAAGAACTTATCAATCTTAAAAGCGCATATGAAACACTCAATCCCAAAAAAAGAGAAAAAAAAGGATTTGCGGAAATTACTAAAAACGGCAAACGCATAGATTTAAAAGAGTTAAAAATAGGAGATATTTTCGATGTGAGCAATGCGGATGTGTTGATAAAATCTAAAGCTTTGGAGAAAATAGAGAATTAAAAACTCATCCTCACGAAATAATTTTTAATAAGTGTAAAGAAGGGAGTACAAAAAGATTAAAATGTTGTAGGATGATAAGAGGATACTCACAATATTAAATATTTGCTCAAAGAAAATTAATTAATACAGTGACAGACACTATTGTGTAGATATATTTTGAAAGATGTTAAAGTGCAGGTTTTTATTTTTTTTTGTTTTTTGCCGATTTAGGAATAGAAATTGCTTTATTACAAAAAAGTCCAAGGAAGGATTATGAGAGTTACTCAATTTACGCAATATAATAATTTTATATTAAATCAGCAAAGAACGCTTTCTGAATTAAATAAAGTTCAGACACAAATATCAACAGGTGTAAAAATTCAAAATATGTACGAAGACCCGGTCGTTTATACTAAATATTTAAAACTAAATGAAGAAATGAATTCTTTTACGCAGATAAAGACATCTGCTTCATTTGCCCAGACGTTTGCAAATGAAACCGATACTGTTTTAAATGATTTCGTTTCGACACTCGGAAGTTTTAAAACCAATTTACTTAAAGCAGCAAACGATACAAACGATGAAACAAGTAGAAGTGCTATTGTTAGTGAACTTGAAGGAGAACTTCAGCATTTAAAAGACTTGGCAAACACTTCAATAGACGGAAAATATTTGTTTAGCGGAAGTAAGTTTAGCACAAAGCCAATAAATGATAATTTTGATTATCAGGGTAATGCGGATAAAGTAAAAGCTTTTTTAGGTGCTGGAGTTGAGAGGGAATACAATATTGACGGTGTTACTCTTTTCCTTGGACGCGATAATGACTATTCAAAACATATATCCACTAATGTTGTTCAATACGATAAAATGAAAGCAAATCCTCAGTTCGTTGTAAGAGGTTCAGATGGAAAATTATATATCGATAAATCTATAAAAGAACACGGAAAAGTGGCTGATTCTCAAGAAAATCCCGTAAATGAACCGATAACGGGTGATAGCCAAATCAGAATGTTAACCGGTGTTGAAGATATTTATGATCCTAATACCGATACTTATAGTGACGGAACAAGTTATTTTTATATAAAAGGTAAGAAGGCAAACGGTGATTTGATAAATGAAAAAATTTCTCTTAAAAACTCGGATAATGTAAATGATTTACTTGAGAAAATAGGAGAAATCTATGGTAATACACCTACTACAAAAATGGTAGATGTAAGTTTGAATGATATGGGTCAAATTCAGATAAAAGATATACAAACGGGTAAAATGCTTACCGATTTTTATATGGTTGCAAGTGATAAAGACGAACCAAGTGTGGAAGATCTTGTAAAGAACGGGGATTATATTGTCGAATTTCAAAAAAGCGATTTTAATGCTATTAGGAATTTATCAGCCATCCAATCTAATAATGACTATTTTGATAATAGAATATCAAAATTCGGAAGTAAATTTAAAACTTTGGATACAAAAAGAGATGCTTTACCAAGTGATACATTGTTTAATGTGTTGGGAGAACAGGGAGTAAGAGATATTGATGGGACTATTCAGGATTTAGATCATTTAACATTAACCGGAACAGATACATCGGGAAACAGTGTAAATGTTACTTTAAATATTGATTCATCCACAAACATGCAGGATTTAATAGATCAGATAAAAAATAATTTTGGAAATGTTGATGTGGCTTTACAGAACGGTGAACTGGTTATTTATGATAAAAGTATTTCAGATCCAACAGAATCTTCAAATCTAAAAATAAACATTAACGCATTTGATTCAAGTGATAATTCTCTTCAAGTGTTTGCAAGCAAAGATGTTGCGAATTTTCAAAAAATATACATGGATAAAAACGGTAATGAAATTAATTCGAATGTATCGCAAATTATAAAAGATTATAAAATCACATATAAAGACGGACAGAAAATTGTTGAAAAAAATCCTTTGGCTCAAACATATGCAACTGACAATGCTTCTATTGCCGATACAATGGGAACAGATGAAATGCCACAGGAAATAAAAATAAAATTTAGAGATAAAAACGGTGAACTTAAAACTGCAGTAATTACTCTTCGGGACACTCCGGATGCTGATGGGCATTTGAGTAACTTTTGGATTGATACTAACAATGATGGTGTTAGGGATTCTAACGAAGTATATGATATTTATGAACCCGATGGGAGTTTGACCCCTGCACACGATACTATTACAACTACTACACAAATGGACCCTGATACATGTAAAGTTTGTCAAAAAGAAGTTTTACAAAAAGGTATGACATATAAACAGCTCGGAGATGTGGTTTCTATGCTTACAAGCGGTAATCTACCTGCCTCAAATACTGCAGATGATTATAATAATGCAATAAACGCTGCAAAAGAACAAGTTGTTACGGGTATGGATGACAAAGGAAAGTTTTATTTAAAAGACAATTCAAATAATCCCACAAATATAGATTTGAGCATTTATACAGACAACAATTCATTATATTTTCAAGCGAATAATGCAGTAACAATAGATGAACCACAGGTAGATTTTTTTGATACATTACAAAAAGCGATAGATGCAGTAAAAAACGGAAACAATTACCCAGACAGTGAAAAAAATCCGAGAAGCTTCGGAATACAGGGTGCGATAGAAGCGATTGATCATTTAACAGACCACGTAAGACGTTCACACGCCAAAATAGGTGCGGTAAGTAATGAATTCGGATTAACAATTGAAAGAACGGATATGCTGACACTTAACGTTCAACAATTACAATCTGATAATATAGATACGGATTTAGGTGAGGCTACAATGAGATTGAATTCATTACAAACATCATATCAGGCGCTGCTTGCTTCAATAGCTAAAGTTAATAATTTAACGCTTCTTAATTATTTATAATGATGGGTGGATGAAGGGTTGAGTCTCCTTAAGGCTCTTTCATCTGCAACAATTCCTAATTTGTGATAAAATTCTACATAAAAAAGGTATGAGTTTGCGTAAAAGTATTTATATTTTTCTATTTGCATTAATTATTTATTTGTTAATAGCCACAATTTTACCCCAACCTTCTATTGTTGGTAAAGTCGGAGAGTTTTTGGGAAATGCGGATTTTAAGCTTTTTGCTTATTTAGCTTACGTGTTTCCGATTTTATTGGGAATATTATTATATTTAGGATACAAAAAAAGATTTGATGCTGATATCTCAATGAAAGTATTAGGCGGGGTATTTTTATTTTTCGATTTGCTGTTTTTACAGGCAGCGATGTTTCATAAAGGTGTTATAGGTAATTTATTTGTGGAAACATTGAAAAATTACATTGGTATAGCAGGAGTAGGTTTACTTATTTTCGTTTTGTTTTTATGGAGTGTTTTTTTACTTTTCGAAGATAGAATTTTGGATATGTTTCATAAGAAAGAGACATCAAACAATGAAAAAAACAAAGTATCTGAAAGAAATTATAACGAGTCTTTAGAATTTGACAATGATGTAAGTAATATAGAATTGGATGAAGATATTACAGACAAAGTAGAAGTGAATGATAATAAAGAAAAATTAGCGGCTAATGATGAAATAATTTCTGAAAAAGACATTTTGACATCTAATGAAGATATAGTAGAAGATATTAAAAACAATGACGAAAATGAAGAAGCATTTATAAAAAATGAAGATTTAAAACAAAATACAAATGAAAACGAAACACATCACGTTACACATGTTGAAGAATTGGAAGATACTAAAAAGCTTCTTTCGGAAATAGAGACTGGTGAAAGAGAAAAACCTAAAAATTGGAAATTCCCGCCTTTAGATTTTTTAAGCAAACCGAAATCCGGTAAAAAAGAGATTAACGAAGCAGAAATCGATAAAAAAATAAAAATTCTTATAGAAAAACTAAAACAATTCAAAATCGAAGGCGATGTAGTCAGATATTACGTAGGGCCGGTTGTTACAACGTTTGAATTTAAACCTCTGCCGCACATTAAAGTTTCTAAAATACTTTCGCTTCAAGACGACCTTGCAATGGCTCTTAAAGCACAGTCAATCCGTATTCAGGCTCCTATTCCAGGAAAAGACGTGGTAGGAATAGAAATACCTAATGAAAAAGTTGAAACGATATATCTAAGAGAAATACTTGAAAGCGATATTTTCAAAAAAGCAAAATCACCTTTAACTATAGCACTCGGGAAAGATATAGTGGGTGCTCCGTTTGTGACCGACCTTAAAAAGCTTCCTCATTTACTGATAGCTGGTACTACAGGTAGCGGTAAAAGTGTCGGTATTAATGCCATGATTTTATCGCTTTTATACAGAAACTCACCTGATGAGCTTAAATTTTTAATGATAGATCCTAAAATGTTGGAGTTTTCCATATTTAACGATATTCCTCATCTGTTGACGCCTGTAATTACAGAACCGAAAAAAGCAATCATGGCTCTTAATTCTATGGTAAAAGAGATGGAGAGACGTTATAAACTTATGTCAAAAGCAAGAGTTAAAAATATTGAAGGATACAACGCAAAAGTAAGTGAAAACGAAAAAATGCCTTATATTGTAATTATAATAGACGAGCTTGCGGATTTAATGATGACAAGTGGCAAAGACGTTGAATACTCAATTGCAAGACTTGCACAGATGGCAAGGGCCAGCGGTATTCATCTGATAGTCGCTACTCAAAGACCAAGTGTGGATGTTGTAACAGGTTTAATTAAAGCCAATTTACCGAGCCGTATAAGTTTTAAAGTTGGTCAAAAAATAGACTCAAAAGTAATACTTGACCAATTTGGGGCGGAAAGTTTGCTTGGGCGCGGAGATATGCTTTTCACACCTCCTGGAATCACAGGCTTAATAAGGCTTCATGCGCCGTTTACCAGTGAAGATGAAATAGAAAAAGTCGTAGAGTATTTAAAATCTCAAAGAAATGCCGATTATGATACAATAATAGTCAATACTATTGCAGAGAGTGAAATGCTTGAAGAAATTGATGATTTGGACGAATTGTTTGAAGAAGCAAAAGAAATTATATTAAAAGAAAAAAGAACAAGTATTTCATATCTTCAAAGAAGATTAAATATTGGGTATAATAGAGCAGCTAATATTATTGAACAGATGGAAAGAATGGGAATTCTCTCTTCTCCTAATGCAAAAGGACAAAGAGAGATATTAATATGAAAGGATTAAAATGAAAAAAATTATTATTGCAACTGCTATTACTGGGTTATTTATTGTAGGTTGTGCCGAAAAACCGATGGCTACATCTGTTGTAGATTTGGCAGGTAATAAAAAAGTTATTGGCTGGCAGGACAATAACAACACTACTGATGTAAAAAAAGTAGAAGTTAAAGAAGTTAAAGTTGTAAAGTGTGAACCTATAAAAGACTCCGACAATGACGGTGTACCTGATAATATAGACAAATGTCCTAATACTCCTGAAAATATGTTGGTAGATCATAACGGATGTCCGATTATTACAACATTGAGACTTAATTTCGATTTTAATAAAGCTGTAGTTAAAAAAATATATTATCCTGAATTACAGAAAGTTGCAGAAATATTAAAAAATAATCCTAACCTTAAAATTGAAGTGGCGGGGCATACAGACAATATAGGAAGTGATGAATACAATTTAAAACTTTCACAAAAAAGAGCGGAAGCTGTTAAAAACATTTTGGTAAACAAATTCGGCATAGACCCAAGCAGAATAGTTGCAAAAGGTTACGGGGAAAAATATCCGTTAGTTCCTAATACAACTGAAACAAATAGAGCATTAAACAGAAGAGTTGAAATAGTTAATATAACAAATAAACAATAATTAACTATTTTACTTCTTTTCCGTTTATATACAAATTATCTACTTTATTTGTATGAAGAATTATCTGTAAAGGTAATAGTTCTAAATTTTTGACCTTATTAGGTAATTTGAACGTTATAATATCCGCATCTTTGCCTTTTTCCAAACTTCCATTATTCAATCCCAATGATTTTGCCGCATTAATTGTTACAGATTTAATAAGATCTTTTGCTAAATATTTAGGGTGAAGGTCGGTATGCATTAAAAGAGCGGCTCTGATTTCTTTAAACAGATTCAAAGAATAATTAGAACTTTTTCCATCCGTTGCAACATTATACGGAATAGAAAAATTTTTAACACTTTCAAGATTTAGAAGGCCAACGTTTAAAAGTCTGTTGGAAATAGGGCAGTGTGTAATATACCCTCCTATCTCACTAATACGTTTAAGTTCATTTTCGTTCGCATGTACACAATGAATAAATGTTGTATTAGTGTCTTTGAACTGTTCAATAAATTCTATCGGATTGATTAACGGTTTAGCGTTTTTAAAATGTTTTTCAAAAAATATTTTAAATTCACCTTCTCCGTTTTCAAGCCATTTTCTCTCAGCTTTGCTTTCCATAAAATGCGTTTGAATAGGTAGGTTTTTATTTTTTGCTATTTCTATAACCTTTTTCATAAGTATAGGATGAACTGAATATGGTGAATGAATTGAGAGTCCTATTTTGAATTTTTCGTTTTGAACTTCTTCGGATTCTCTTATTCTTGCAAGGAAGTCTTGGTATATCATATCTACCGCAGCAGGGTTTGAGCCGATTATTTCATTGAAATATACAATTTTAAGAGGAGAGTGTTTTAAGTATTTTAAATCGTTGCCTGTTGAACTTATTTGTCCGAATGCACATATTCCGCTTTTTTTCATTTCTTTTATTGCCGATTTATAACATTCGCTTTTGCATCCATGAAAAAGATCTTCTCTATGTTCTAAAACCGAATTAAGCCAATTCATAAAATCGCCATATTCTAAATGAGTATAGTTTGAACTAAATTCAAGATGAGTGTGCGTATTAATTAAAGCCGGCATAATTACTGAATTTTTACCAAGATATATTTCAGTAAGAGAGTTATCTAAATCTTTGCCTACTTCGATAATTTTATCATCGAAAATAATTTCACCGTCTTTAATAATCTCATATTTTTCATTTAGAGTTAAGACATAATCGGCTTTTAATTTAATCAAAACATGTCCTTTTTATATTTTATAGCAAAAGTTGTGCCAAAATATAGTAAAATAACATAAAAAAAGGAGAATTTATGAAAATAAAAGTAATTCACGGACCAAATCTTAATATGTTAGGAATAAGAGAGGTAAATTTATACGGTCCAATGAAACTTGAAGATATTAATAAAAATATGGAAGCTTTTGCAAAGCAAAACGGGTTCGAAATCGAATTTTATCAATCTAATCACGAAGGTGATATTGTCGATGCCATTCAGGAAAGTTTAAATGAAAATGTTGACGGAATTATTATAAATCCTGCTGCGTTAACTCATTATTCTGTAGCAATCAGAGATGCAATAAAAGCAGTAAACCTTCCTACGATTGAAATACATATGACAAATACTGCAGCAAGAGAAGAATTTAGACATAAATCATTAATTTCTGATATTGTGGCAGGAACAATTACAGGATTCGGACCGTTTAGTTATCACTTGGGTCTTATTGCAATGATTCAAATTCTTAACGAAATTAAAATGGCAAAAGAAGCTCAAGCTAAAGCACAGGCACAGGCTAACAAACAATAACTAAAAAGAGTTTATTACTCTTTTTAACTCTTAGTGCGTGGAGAAATGATGAATTACATACTAAATAAAGAAAATGAAATATACTATGAATGCGGATGGAGCAGTGATAATGCCCTTTTCTTAAAACTTGGTGATTATAAATATATAATTACCGACGGAAGATATACTCTTGAAGCAAAAGAAGAAGCAAACGCCGAAGTAGTGGAAGCAAGAGATTTGATAAAAAAAGCAAGGGAGCTTATTTTAAAACATAAAATTAAAAGAATAGTGCTTGACCCTTTAAATTGGGACTATGACTCTTACAATCAAATAGCTAAAATAGTTAACATAAAAGATGAAAAATATTTCTCTCATAAAAAACGTATGATTAAAAGCGAAAACGAACTTGAAATTATAAAAACAGCGGTAAAAGAGGGTGCTAAAGCTTTTGAAAATTTTACTGATTCAATTGAAACAGGAATTGACGAATTTGAACTTAGTTACAGGTTCAAAGAACATCTAACCAAAAGAGGTAGAAGGGATTTGAGTTTCGAACCGATTGTAGCAATAAACGAAAATGCGGCAAAACCTCATGCAAAAGTAAGTAATAAGACACTTAATAAAGATGATCTTTTATTGTTAGATGCCGGTATAAAATATAAAAGATATTGTTCGGATAGAACAAGAACAATTGCGATTAACGATAAAATCAGTATGAGCAAATATCAAAAATTTAAAGACAGTAAAATTCAAAAAATTTATGATATCGTATTAAAAGCTCAGCTTGAAGCCATTAAAAATATAAAAATCGGAATGGAAATATGTGAGCTTGATAAAATAGCCAGGGATATTATTTCTTCGGAAGGTTACGGAAAATATTTTGTTCATTCATTAGGACACGGAGTGGGCCTTGATATACATGAGTGGCCGTATGTGAACTCTAAGAATAAAATTAAAATTCAAGAAGGTATGGTATTTACAATAGAGCCGGGAATATATATTCCTAATGAATTCGGTGTAAGAATTGAAGATATGGTTATGATTACACACGATGGAAAAATCAAAGTATTAAGTGAGGAGCTATGAGTATTTCGAAAATCAGAACAATTCTTTATAGAACGGCAAAATATTTAGGTGATATAAATGCGATTAAAAGAGCTATAAAAAAAGGTGATTTTACACCTATTATTAAAAGAATAATAAGAAGGATTTACGGATATATTGCCGGGAGGGGAATGCCGAAATAATGAAAAACGAAACAAAAACGGTAAAAAACTCTTATAAAATCATTACTGCTACCTTTTTTCCCGCCAAAATAAAAAAAAGCAGTAAAAAAAATATAGCACTTATCGGTGTGGGGTGTAATCTTGGCAACTGTATTAGAAGGTTTAAAAAACTTTATCATTTTTTATCAAAACATCCTAAAATAGATGTTTTGCAAACTTCTATTATTTATAAAAACCCTCCGTTTGGTTATCTTGACCAACCGGATTTTTATAATTCCGTATTTGTTATAAAAACTGATTATTCACCATACGAGCTGTTACATTTTTTGCTTTACACTGAAAAGAAATTCGGAAGAAAAAGAAGTTTTAAAAATGCCCCAAGAACGTTAGATTTAGATATAATATTGTATAATAATGTTAGAATTAACACAGAAAAACTAAAAATACCGCATCCGTTTTATAAAAAAAGAGATTCCGTTTTGGTACCACTTGCATTAAAGGATTAAATTGAAACTAAAAACTTTTACGGCACCGACTTATACAGAAGCGTTAAATAAAGTAAAAGAAGAATTAGGTGATGACGTTGTAATTGTTTCAAGCAAAGAAATAAAAAAGAAGACACTAACATCACAAGGTTTGTATGAGATCGTTGTAGCTATAGAAGAAGAAAATATTAAACCTCGAAAGTCAGTCACAAGTGATGAAGATCATGTAAAAGAAGTTATGTTAAAATTAAGTTCTGCTGCAAAAGAAATATCCTCCCTTTCAAATGACGAACCGTCTTTTAATTATAACAGCGTACAAAAGCAGACAAACGTAAACAACAACCCTTTGGAACCTCAAAAAAGTGAAGATATTATAGCCCTTAAAAATCAAATATCTCAAATTGCGGATACACTTAAATTCCTTCAGGCTACGGTTTGGGATATGGTAAATAAAAACGAACTCGAACTTCCTCCCGAATTTAGCGAAATTTATGCACTTTCTCGTGCAAGCGGTATGAGTGAGAAACATCTTGATGAAATAATGAAGCTTACAATTAAATATATGCCTCTTAAAATGAGAAAAAACAGAGAAACAATAAAAAGATATTTTCATACTCTCCTTAAAAAAATGGTGCCAGTGAGGGTTGAAAGAGAAGTCAGACCTCCGCACAAAAAAATTATGATGTTTGTTGGGCCTACAGGGGTGGGTAAAACGACAACAATTGCAAAACTCGCTGCAAGATATGCATATAAACTTTCACAAAGACATAAAGTAGGGATAATTACTCTTGATACATACAGAATAGGGGCGGTGGAACAGTTAATGACATATGCAAAAATGATGAGACTTCCTATTGAAACCGTGGTTGATCCGAGCGACTTTGAGGATGCTCTTAATTCCCTCAGACACAATGACTATATTTTAATAGATACAGTAGGAAGTTCCCAACACGATAAGGAAAAAATAGAAAAATTAAAAAGTTTTTTAAAAGTAGACACATTTGCTGAAATAAACATTAATCTGGTTTTATCGGCGGTTACGAAATATGAAGATTTAGTTGATATTTATAAAAACTTTTCAATACTACCGATAGATACGTTCGTATTTACAAAACTTGACGAAACTAAAACATATGGTAATATATTTTCATTGCTTTTAGATACAAAAAAACCTGTTAGTTATTTTTCAATCGGTCAGGAGGTGCCTGATGATCTGATGGAAGCGGGGGCGGATTATTTACTAAAAGGTATATTAAATAAGGAGTTTAATTGAAAACTCAAGCTGATAAATTAAAAGAACTTTTACAAACTGATAATATAAAACGCCCTAAAAACACACGTTTTATTGCAATTACAAGTGGGAAAGGCGGTGTAGGGAAAACAACTATTACCGCAAATCTCGGTTATGCATTGCATAAGTTAGGCTTTAAAGTAGCACTTTTTGATGCAGATATAGGACTTGCGAATTTGGATGTTATCCTTAAAGTAAATGCCAAAAAGAATATCTATAATGTGTTGAAGAATGAATGTTCTTTAAAAGATATTATTGTGGAAATTGAAAAAGACTTTGTATTAATCCCAGGTAAAAGCGGTGACGAAATAATGGATTTTGCGGATGAGGTTAGTCTAAGTCGCTTTTTCAATGAACTTGAATTTTTAAACGATTATGATTTCTTTATTATAGATACCGGTGCGGGAATAGATAAAAAGGTTCAAATGTGGCTGGATGCAGCAGATGATATTATTGTAGTAACCGTTCCCGAACCTGCTGCGATTACGGATGCGTATGCAATGATTAAAATAATAAGTGAAAAAAAAGAACTTGCTTTCATGCTTCTAAATGAAGTGGCAAGCGAAAAAGAGGCAATAAATATTTTCAGTAAGATAAAAAATGTTGCAAAAAGTAATTTGAGTGAAAAATTCAGGCTTCAAATGATAGGATACATGAAAAAAGATAAACTTGTAACAAACTCCTCAATAAAAAGAGTTTTATTTGTAAAAGAAGATCCTGTTTCCGTTCCGAGTGAACAGATTTTTAAAGTTGCAAGAAAACTTGCAAAAATTTCGGAACGAAAAGTGCTGGAAGAAGAAAAAGGCATTACACGCTTTTTCAGAAAAATATTTTCAGGATTTTAAAGGTGAAAAATGAGAGGAGAAAATTTTATCTTTTTTTTAGCTTCTTGCGGATTTTTTATAGGTATAATATTTTCTATTCTGCATAGTCTCGATTTTCAAGAATTTTTATACGCCACTATATTAATAACAGCTATTTTTTACTTATTAGGTTTAGCGACAGTTACATTCTTTATAAAATATTTAGATATCAAAAAAGTTATCTATTTTAACAAACATGAGATTGATGAAATTTTAGATATTCAAATTAAAGAACTTGAGAAAAAAGAAGATTTTATACTTGAGAGTTATGAATTTATCAAACAAGTAGAAGAAGAAGAACTAAAACTATTAAAGAATAAATCATGACACAGACATTGAGTAACCCTTATGAGGAAAATTTAAAAACTTACAGAGACGAATTAGCCGTTGATTATATGCCTGCTGTAAAAGCAATGGCTGCAAGATTAAAAGAAAGGCTTCCAAGCAGCGTGGAATTTAATGACCTGGTGTCTATTGGCTTGGAAGAGCTTGTAAAATTAGCAAGAAGGTACGATCCTAAACAGAATGATAATTTTTGGGGATATGCACAAAAAAGAATTTACGGCAGTATGCTGGACTTTCTTAGAAGCTTGGATACTGTTAGTAGAAGCGATAGAAAAATCATAAAAGATATTGAAAAGATTGTAGAAAGTTATCAGGCTGAGCATGATATTGAACCGGATGATGAATATATTGCCGATATATTAGGTATAGAAGTAGAAAAAGTAAGACGTGCTAAAAATGCGAGTGAAATATACAATGTTATGCCGATTGAAGAACAGATGAATTTTTTTGATAATGTAAGCCTGAAAATTGAAGAAGAAGAACTTATAGAAACAATAAAAAAAGTTTTAAAAACAATGACCGAAAAAGAACAGCTTATTATACAGTTATACTATTTTGAAGAGTTGTCATTAAAAGAAATAAGTGAAATTTTAGGTGTAACCGAAAGCAGGATTTCGCAAATCCACAAAAATGTAATTAAAAAATTAAGGAAAGAGCTAAATGGCTGATATTTTATCACAAGAAGAAATCGACGCGCTACTTGAAGTTGTTGAAGAAGAAGATATAGCACCGGACGAGCTTGACAAAGCATCCGATATACTTGATAACAGACAAATTACTCTTTACGACTTTAAACGTCCGAACAGGGTAAGCAAAGAACAGCTTCGTTCAATTCGCGCAATTCATGATAAGATGGCACGAAGTCTTGCAAGCGATATTTCTTCATTAATGAGAAGTATAGTTGAAATACAACTGCATTCGGTGGATCAGATGACATACGGTGAATTTCTCATGAGTCTGCCGAGTCCTACGTCATTTAACGTTTTTTCATTAAAACCGCTTGATGGGAAAGGTGTAATAGAACTAAATCCTTCTATTGTTTTTCCTATGATAGACAGATTACTTGGTGGTAGCGGCGCTCCTTTTGAAACTACGAGGGAATTTACCGATATAGAACTGAATCTCCTTGATCAGATATTAAAAGTCGTAACCCAAAATATGAAAGAGGTATGGTCTCCTATTATGGATTTATATCCTATAATAGAGGCAAAAGAATCAAGCCCTAATGTTGTACAAATTGTTGCGCAAAACGAAATTGTTATTATGGTGATTATGGAAATAATCATCGGTCAGACAAGCGGTATGATGAATATATGTTATCCTGTTATTACAATTGAATCATTACTACCGAGACTTGCGAATAGAGATTTGATGCTTAATGAAACAAGCGGTAGAAAATCAAGGAATAAAGAGCTTAGAGCGCTTCTTAGAGGAGCTAAAATTGAGCTTGAAGCTGTTTTGGGATATGCCGAACTTAATATGAAACAAGTACTCGATTTGGAAGTTGGTGATATAATTAAGCTTAATCGTCCTGCGGATGACACAGTAATTGTAAAAGTAGACGGAAGAGAGAAATTTATAGCCGAATTCGGTGTAAGAAGATACAGAAGAAGTATAAAAATCAAAGAAATATTAAAAACCGAGCATGATGAGATTAAAGAAATCTTGCAAAAACTTGAGCAGAAACGTAAAGAAAGACTTGAGCAAATAACAGGAGAAGAAAGTGAATGAGTTTAAAGAGTTACTAATAAATGAAATAAAATCGACTATTGAAGGTTTGATAGGAATAGCTCCTGAAATATCAATTTTATCTGAAACAAGAGACCTCGGACCTACAAAACCGCCTTATGCAAAAATTGTTATAAGAGTAAAACCGAAAGGTGAAATACTGTTTTTAATTCCGGCAGAAATTGCCACGGCTCTTGGAGATTTAATGCTTGCAGGAGAAGGAACACCTAAAACAGAGTTAAATGATGACGATTTAGATGCTATAAAAGAAATTATTTCTAATGTTTTCGGAGCTCTTAAAACAACACTTGGCGCACAGGACAACATGCCTAATCTTGATTTTG